>NZ_JAKEVM010000220.1 GCF_022398475.1 Pseudoalteromonas shioyasakiensis
CTGTTTAAAATATATTTTTAGATTATATCACTAGAATAGCACTTAAAAAAGGTGAGACACACTGGCTGGTCATGAATATAATAGTCAAAAATTTTATCCCGTTCTATTAAGGCGAAAAACTATGATTATTGGTGTACCTAAAGAAATCAAAAACCATGAATACCGTGTAGGTATGGTTCCTGCGAGTGTTCGTGAACTAGTAAACCATGGCCACCAAGTGTTTGTTGAAACTGATGCTGGTATGGGCATTGGCTTCACTAACGAAGATTATGTTGCAGCTGGTGCTGAAATTTTACCAACAGCAGCAGACGTTTTTGCTAAAGCTGAAATGATCGTTAAAGTAAAAGAGCCACAAGCCGTTGAGCGTGCAATGTTACGCGAAGACCAAATTCTATTTACTTACCTTCACTTAGCACCGGATCTTCCACAAACTGAAGACCTAGTTAAAAGTGGCGCAGTGTGTATCGCTTACGAAACAGTAACTGATTCACGTGGCGGTTTACCTCTTCTTGCTCCTATGAGTGAAGTTGCTGGTCGTATGTCTATCCAAGCTGGTGCACAAGCGCTTGAAAAATCAAACCACGGCCGTGGTATGTTACTTGGTGGTGTACCAGGTGTTGAGCCAGCTAAAGTTGTTGTTATCGGCGGCGGCATGGTTGGTCGTAGCGCAGCGCAAATGGCTGTTGGCCTAGGTGCTGATGTTGTTGTTCTTGACCGTAACATCGACGTACTACGTGCATTAGACGCACAGTTCGGTAATAAAGTTAAAGCTATCTACTCTACTGCTGACGCACTAGAAAAACACGTACTAGAAGCTGACCTTGTGATCGGTGGCGTACTAATCCCAGGTGCAGCAGCGCCTAAACTAGTAACAGCTGAGCACATCAAAGCAATGAAGCCTGGTTCTGCAATCGTTGACGTTGCAATCGACCAAGGTGGTTGTATCGCAACTTCTAAAGCGACAACTCACGCTGATCCTACTTACATCGTTGATGACGTTGTTCACTACTGTGTTGCTAACATGCCAGGTGCTGTTCCACGTACTTCTACGTTTGCACTTAACAACGCAACATTACCGTTCATCATCAACCTTGCTAACAAAGGCTATAAGAAAGCGCTTCTTGACGATGCAAACTTCTTAAAAGGCTTAAACGTGATCAAAGGTAAAGTTACATATAAAGAAGTAGCTGAAGCTTTCAACATGGAATATGTTGACCCACGTACAGCTGTTGAAAATGCTTAATTAGCATTGTGAAACAAAAAAAGCAGCGATATCGCTGCTTTTTTTATGCCTGTTTGCAAGTGAAGTGTTCTACTTGCAAACAAGTTTGAAAATAGTTTTTAACGACGCTTAGTTTGTTTAGCGCGTTGATTGTGCTTTTTAACCGCCTTACGGATTTGGTTAATTTTAGCACGCTTGTCTTTACGCTTTTCAGGAATAACCGACAGCTTAGTTTGCGTTTCGCGGCCTAGTTGTACTGTTTTACGTAAATAGTTAACCGTCTCTAAATCAAGCTCAGCCCAACCACCTTGTGGCAAGCGCTTATCAAGCTCTAACTTACCGTAACGAATACGGATAAGACGCGATACTTCAACATCTTGTGATTGCCATAAACGACGTACTTCGCGGTTACGACCTTCTGTTAAAGTGACATTGAACCAACGGTTGATGCCTTCACCACCCATAGGTTTGATGTTTAAGAATTTTGCAGGACCATCTTCAAGCTCAACGCCTTTTGTTAAAGTGCGTAGCGTTTCGTTAGTCACTTCACCAAACACACGAGCTGAGTACTCACGCTCTACTTCGTAGCTTGGGTGCATTAAACGGTTAGCAAGTTCACCATCGTTAGTAAACAGCATTAAACCAGCGGTATTAATATCTAGTCGGCCAACTGCAATCCAACGTTCGCCATCAACACGTGGTAGACGATCAAATACCGTACGACGGCCTTCAGGGTCTTTACGTGTACATAACTCGCCTTCTGGCTTGTTATACATAAGTACACGACAAATACGGTCGGCTTTGTCTTCGATTTTCACTACGTGACCGTCAACTCGAATTACATCGGTTGCTTCAACACGGTCGCCTAAACGTGCCACTTTACCATTCACGCTCACACGATTGGCATCGATGTATTTTTCCATTTCACGACGTGAACCCACGCCAGCACGGGCTAATACTTTTTGTAACTTTTCAGTTTCTACATTACTCATTCAGATAGTTCTCTCACAGAAGGATCGCTCAATAACTGGTTGATTTTACTCTCCTGAAGTTCAGGTAACGGCGGTAATTCATCTAAACCAGCTAATGAAAAATAATCTAAGAAAGCGGATGTTGTGGCATATAACGCTGGGCGCCCAGGCACCTCTTTGTGGCCAACAACTCTAACCCACTCTCTTTCTAATAAGGTTTTAATTATTCCTGAGCCAACAGCGACCCCCCGCACTTGTTCAATTTCACCACGGGTAATGGGTTGTCTATAGGCAATCAAGGATAAAGTTTCTAGTAGTGCTCGTGAGTATTTAGGTGCGCGCTCTTGCCATAAGTTTGCCAGCCAAGGCGCTAAACTAGCGCAGGCTTGAAACCTGTAACCGCTGCCTACTGCAACAAGCTTAATGCCTCGGGTTTGATAATGCGTTTGAATTTGTTCAATTGCATTATTAATGCGCGGCATAGAAACGCTTAAATCAGCTAATACTGTCTCTTTTAAATGACGTTTAGACACAGGTTTTCCAGCAACAAAAATCGCGGCTTCTATGATTTCGACTAACTGTTCATCACTGATACGTTTTGTGGCCATCGCTACTAAAGGTCATTTTAAATCACTAACGCTCTATTATGACAGAAGTCGGCCAAGGTTGGAAAAATTATTGTAAAAAAGCCAGTGTAAAACACTGGCTTTGGGGGATATTTATGAATGAATGTTGAAATTAGCTATTTTTAACCATTTCAAGGGCATCATCTTCGGCAACGTCGCTACCATATTTGCTAATGTAATTAACAAACTCAGTGCGGCTTACACGCTTATCTTTGTTGCTATCCATATAGCCAAAGTGATTTGCGATGTCGTCGTCATCGGCTTCTTCAATAGAAACATAACCATTTTTGTCGTTATCTAACGATTTAAAGTCATTTTCGATTGGGTCAAATTTAGCGATTTCAGCTTTAAATGCTGATTCAGATACCTCACTATCAGTTGCTACCTTGCCTGTATTTAACTGCATATATGCATTAAACTCAGTACGGCTGATTTGCTCATCCATATTGGTATCGATATTTGAAAAATGATCCCAAATTGCATCATCGTCAGCTTCTACCTTAGAGATATAACCGTCATTGTCATTATCTAGGCTGCCAAAATCGCTGTCGATTTTTGCTAAAGAGTTACTTGCAGAACATGCTGAAAGGCTTAAAGCTGCTAAAATTGTTGATGCTAAAGTTAACTTGTTCATAAGACATTTCCTTGTAGTCGATTAGATTCACTTCGACTGTTACAAATTGAATGCCAAAATGCCTTATTGGCTAAAATCAAGCACTTACAGCCTGGTTAAGTTGGGGTTAAGCCTATAATTTAGCAAGCTTTTCATAGAGTGCTGTAATTTTTTCATAAAAAAAGCGCTCCGAAGAGCGCTTTTTACAAATAACAAAAATGCCGCTATTAGATAGCTGCGTTTTGGTAACGCTTAACGAAGTCTGTTACTGCTTCGCCATTACATTTTAACGTATTTAAGTTACCAATTTTTTCACGCACAGGTGTTAAACCTTTTTTAAGTGCAGTGATGCAAAGTTGAGTTTCTTTTTGCTCATTTTTAGCAAACACTTCAACAGCTGCTTTTGCTACTTCTTGTGATTGTGCTTTTTTAGCAATTTCACGGATGTCAGTGCCGTTACATAAAATGCTTTTTGAAAAACGTGACATTGAAATGCCATGCTTTGCTGCTTCTTTACGTGCAGCGGTAAACCCTTCGTTCGCACTTAAGCTACATAACTTTGATTCAATACGGTTATCAGCTGAAAAGTAGTGCGGGTTGCTTGCTAATGAGCCAAATGAGATACATGCAAGAGAAAGCATCACTAATTGTTTTTTCATGGTTTACCTTTAAATAGTACATAATATGAACGGATGGTTTGCGCGCATTATATAAACAAAAATCAGCAGATCAACTGAATTATTT
>NZ_JAKEVM010000221.1 GCF_022398475.1 Pseudoalteromonas shioyasakiensis
CGCTTTTTACGTCGCGCCCGTATTGCTTGTTAATTGCTTTTAGCTGTTTTTTAATGTCTTTATTAATTTTTTTAGCTTCTTTATCAGACAAAATTCGGTTTAAGCGCTGTTCTTGCTGGTACTGAGCTCGGTCTCGATCACGGCTTAAGATATCTAAACGGTGTTTATAGCTTCGAATTTCGGCTTCGAGGTTTCTGATAATTTGCTGGCGCTCAAGCTCGTTGAGCTCTTTAACGAAGTTTTGCGGAGCTTGTAAGTCTGGGTCGGTGACTTGAATTTTGTGCTTGGTTGCACGGCTACCACAGGGGAACTCACTAAATACCGTGCCTCTGTCTGTGACACATTTATAGTATTCTGTGGTGGCAGCAAGTGATGTGTTGGTAAAACAAAGTAGTGTTAGTGATATTAGATAAATGATTATGGCTTTCATGACGTCCGTGTCTCCTAATCAATTAAAGTGTCTAATATCTAAAGCTAGCTCGAAATAATGATTTATCAATAAGCGCTAGGGCGTATATCGTTTCAGCTTTTTAATGCTTTGCACTAAGAATGGAATATCTAAGCCTTGTTCAATGGCAAAGCCTTGCGCTGCTGAAATGTTTTTAAAGTTACCGTCTGAATCTATCAGGGTAATTCTGTCTTTTTTAAATGCGATAAATACATTTTGCGAGTAGTTAACACCGGTGTCGTCATGGCGTTTGTATAAGTTGCTACCCAACATGCTTTGTTTTGCGAGTGTTTTACAACCAAGGTAATGCCCCACGCTGGTGGCGATAATATCACTTGGTTGAATAAGGCCTTCGGTTTGTACAACTTTTTTATCTGAGCTGTATAAACGAGAGGCTGTAACAATACCATTGCTCTGCTGTGCAAGACTAAAGGCAAATACGGCATTAGCAGATTCACGTGCTTGTGTTGTAGCGTCTGCGCGTACAAGGCGAACCGCTGGGTTTTGGTCGTCATTATTAATAAATTCGAATTGCTCAAAACCATTAATTTGAATTGAGCGATTATCAGCAAGCCACACAGGCAGTTGCTGTTTGTCTAGAATAGGGGCTTTGTAAAATGCTGGCAGGCCATACACTAAACTAAATAACGTATCTTCGGTTTCTACAGGTTGTAAGAACAAGTCTGTCTTGCGTAGTGCAGGCTCAGTGGCAACAAATTGCTCTAGGTCAGCATTATTCTCAAATACTAAAATATCGATAGTCGCACTCGACTCAGCTTTACACTCGGCAAGTGGAGTAGGTGCTAAGTAATCGATATTATGTGGGTCAAGCCTCACATCGTGTGCTTCTTTGTAGCTTTCTAAATCGAGCAAATCGTTTTTAGCTAATAAGCTTTTTGCTGTTGTAGGGTAAGACAACGGCAATACATTATCTTGTTTAGTGATATCAAATTTTAAATTGGCATCTGCCCAAATATGAATACTGTGGCTAAGTGCAAAGCACACTAAAATAGTGCTGGTTGCATAGCGCGGGAACTTATATTGCTTTAAGCGCGCTAGGTGGTGCCAGGTGTAGTTACTGACTAATAATTGGAACGCTAGAATTAGCAGCACAATGCCGCCTGCAAGAATTGTTGTTAATGCCGGTGAGCTTGTTAAACGGTGCCACAACAAAGAAACGATTTCAGGTAGAGCAGACGTATTTAAGTGATAACCCAAGTTAAAATATACATAGGCATCAAGCGTTAAGAATGACGCGCCGAGGGTTGCAATAATGGCTGCCATCCCTCGGATATGCCGAGGGTATGGAAACACTAAACTTAATGGAAATATCGTTAAAACAAAGGCAATAAAAGTAATAAAGCTGGTGTGGCTTAACCAGGTCACGAGCATGTATAAATAGCCCATGAAGGTTGTCGGTGCACTGTCTGCAACTAAGTAGCTTAAGCTAATAAATAGCACTAAACCTATGTTTGCAAAGGTGAACCAATGGCCCCAACTTAAAAGCTGACTTACTTTTGAAGAAAACTGACTTTGTTGCGATAAATTCATAAATCTTATTTAACCGACTGTGCTAATGCTTTGGCAAAGTTGTCGGCAACAGCTTGTCTTTTCTCTGATGGTACATGCTCTTTTAAAATATGCGTGATAGAATTTCCTAAACACATAAGGCTTAAATCAACAGGCGCTTTGTGCTCTGTTAGTACATCAATCAGCTGATCAACGATTTGTTCTACTTGGTCATTAGAATATTTTGATATGATAGGCATCAGTTGGTTCGATAAAAAGAGTTATATTCCCGTATTTTAACACCAGAGGCGTGAAAAACAAAGATGACAATAGATGTTAAAAAATTAGTCGTTCATTATGTAGACAAAAAAGATGACGATACAGATATTCATTTACGCAATGATGAGATGGTTGTTAACGATAAAGTAGCCGTTTTTATAGAGCAGCTACACCATGCATATAATGGTAAGCCAGGTAAAGGCTACTGTGCATTCAGCGGCGAGAAAAACAGCATTGTTGCTTCGGCTATGCAAAGTTACCGTAACGACGAACTTGGCTTTTGGCACATGACAGAGCAAGCAACAAATGTGCTAAAAGAAGAGTTAAATAAGTATGCCTTTAATGAAACGGGTTATTTAGTTTTTTGCCATTATCAATATGTTGCAAGTGACTTTTTGTTAATTGCGATGATCAATATTAAAGAGCATTACTCAATTACTTCTGAGCTTGATTTAGCTTCATCACGTCACTTAGATATTTCGCGTATGCAACTAGCTGCACGTGTCGATTTAACTGCGTGGGATACTCAACCAGAAGATAATCGCTATGTGTCGTTTATTAAAGGTCGTGCAGGTCGTAAAGTGGCTGACTTCTTTTTAGACTTTTTAGGCTGCGAAGAGGGCATTGATCCTAAACAGCAAAGCCAAGTTATGCTTAGTGCTGTAGAAGATTATTTATCTGAGCAACAATACGATAAGTCAGAAAAAGACGAGCTACGCAAGCAAGTATTTGATTACTGTAATGATTGCGTAACAACAGGTGAAGATGCCAACGTTAAAGAGCTTTCTGCAACCTTATCGAAAAATGACGACAGCCCATTTGAAAGCTTCTGCCAAGAGCAAAGTTATGACTTAGAAGAGTCGTTCCCTGTTGATAAGAAAACAGTCACTAGTATGGTGAAGTTCTCTGGCATGGGCGGCGGTGTTAGCGTGAGCTTTGAACGTAAACACTTAGGTGAACGCGTAATGTATAACGAAGCAACCGATACACTAGTGATCAAAGGTATTCCACCTAATCTTAAAGACCAGCTTCAGCGCTTTATGGAGCAGGACGAAAGTTAATCGGGTTTAAGCTTCAAGTTTTAAGCGATAAGACGATAGATAACCGTTTTTAGCCCAGCACTTGCTGGGCTTTTTAGTTTTTGGTACTTTAAAACACTATCTACTACAAGGAAGAAACATTGCATCACTATAGTTTTGTAGCGGTAAATAGTTTAGATACTAATATGTTAAATAACTTAGAGTCTCGGTTTGAGTTGCAAGAATCTGTATGCCTGAATAATTTAGAAGAGCTCAAATTATTGCTTGCAATGCTCGGGCTGAGTTTAAGCAAAACAATTAATCTCGATTTAATAGATATAGAGCATTGTTGGTTAGTAGAAGGGGCCTCAAAAGAAATTGCTTATTCTGACTTTGATGACTTTTACCAGCATTGGTTAGGTGTATCTCACAGAGAATCAACTATGGATGAATACGGTCAGTTAATTTATTTAAACTCTTTTATGAATCGCTTTAAAAAAGCAAAGTTTAAACTTATATGCCAAGAGATTAAGGATCAAAAGCCATCTTAATACCATGCTAGGTTGGCACGCTAAGAAGCTTTTAATGGCACATGATAAACTTTTGTTGGGTGATGCTCATTTGTTCTTAGAGAAGTATTTTGAATGGTTAAATAACAACAAAAATTAGGTCGTATATTAATGACAAAGAAACTTATATTATTCATATCACTGTTTGTTCTTGGTTGTTCACCGCTTTGGGAAGAACCTCCATATCAAGTCTATTTTACTGATAACTCAAAAAAGTTAGGCTACTCGCTTGGTGAAGGTGCATTCATTGGACGTATAGATGAACCTAAATTGATTGCGTCTAACGATAAATACATTTCGGTTTTGGCTTGCCCTGAAAATATTTGTTCTTACTTTTATAT
>NZ_JAKEVM010000222.1 GCF_022398475.1 Pseudoalteromonas shioyasakiensis
CGACTGAGCTAAAGCTGTATATATACAGCTTTATTTCAAAGGAATGAAAATGAAAACTCGCTCTCCTTATTTAAACTACATTGCAGACTATTTGCTCACTCGTCAGTATTCATTAAGAACAATTAATGCTTATTTAGGTTGGATCGCAAAATTTATTCACTTTCACAACAAACGTCATCCAAGCTCAATGGGAGATGCAGAAGACAAAGCGTTTTTAGACCACATTGTATTAAAACGTAATATGTCACCTAGAACACAAAGTGCAGCTTTAAATGCGCTCGCTTTTTTATATAAACATATTGTCAAAAATGAGCTTTCTTTAAACTTGAATTTTGCACGAAGTAATCGACAACCCAAGCTGCCTGTAGTGATGACGCCTGATGAAGTAAAGCAATTGATGAGTCATCTTTCCAAGCGATATTACTTAATCACGGGGTTAATGTATTGAAGTGGTTTGCGTGTGATGGAAGCGGTGCAATTGCGAGTAAAGGACATTGATTTTGATTACAAATGCATTCAAATTTGGAACGGAAAAGGCAACAAGCATCGTATAGTTACTCTTGCAACGAAGTTGATCCCATTACTTAGAAATCAAATTTTGCAAGTTGAAGAATATTTAAGATTAGATTTACAAAACGAGCGATACGCAGGTGTGTGGATGCCTAACGCTTTAACTCGTAAATATCCCTCAGCTAATCACTAGCGTGGCAATACTTATTTCCTTCCTACAAATTAAGTGATGACCCAGAAACTGGCGAGATACGTCGCCACCATTTCCACCCTACATGTGTTAGAAAAGCGATTAAAAAAGCATTAAAGCAAACCAATATTACAAAGGTTATTACGCCTCATACCTTGCGCCATTCATTTGCAACGCACCTATTGCAAAGTGACGCCGATATTCGCACCGTTCAAGCACAATTGGGCCATTCTGATGTCAAAACCACACAGATTTACACCCATGTTTTACAACAAGGAGCAAACGGTGTTGTAAGCCCATTAAGCAAAATTTTCTAGTTATTATTAAAGATGCGTTAACTTATCATTCAATCTGTAGGGCTTGGACCGTTTCTTGATTGCTCAAAGCAGCAGTTAGAGCATTTAACCTAACTTATTTTGGGGCAGAAACAAGTTGAAATACTAGTCATGTTTTTAATTACATTAAATGATAAATAAGTAAAAGATCCACCTTCTAAAGAAGGTGGCTTTGCATTAGCCCCCTAGAAGGGGGCGTTGTTTACTGGAGTGTTAACTGTGCCTGCTCTTGTACCTCTTCCTTTTCTTAGTGCCTGACATACCGTCTTATTATTTCTTCATTTATCCCTACTGTATCTACGAAGTACCCTCTCTGCCAAAAATGGTTTCCCCATAACTTGTTTTTCCTTAAGTATGGATATTTGCTAAATAGCTTTAACGCTATTTTTCCTTTTAAAGCACCCATTAGTTTCGAGACTGATAACTTCGGCGGTATCTTTACTACCAAATGAACATGGTCAACCTGCACATTTAACTCGACTACTTTGCACCCTAACTGCTCACAGTAAACTTGTATGCACCTGTAAACATCTCTGCCTACTTTGTTCTTCAATATTCTGAACCTATACTTTGGTGTCCAGACTATATGATATTGACATCGCCAATACACATGCGATGCTTTCTCGTATCTACTCATGTTTTTTCCTTATATGACTTCGCTAAAAATCAAATAAGGAATTAACATGAGTATTTTTTCAGGCAAAGCCTAAATGATGATAACCACCTACTGAAGTAGGTGGTTTAGGGCCGAAAACAAAAAACGAACCCGAAGGTTCGTTTTACTTTTAACTCTAACAGTCTCAGCGGCGCTCTTACTCATGAATATGAGTAAGAGCTAAGTGCTCTAGCCTGCTGTATTTTGGTCTAGTTTAAAAATTATATTTTAAGCTAACCTTATAATTTAATGGCTCACCTGGTTGAGTCCAAATTGCAGAGTATGAATTAGCGTAATAAGTTTTATCCAATACGTTATTTACAACAAACTGTAAGCTCAAATCATCATTAACATGGTAATTTGCAAACAGATTTACCAAGGTATATGAAGGTAAATAATAGGTAGGATCAATCGCTTCACCTAAACGTTCACCAACATATTGAACAGACACACCAACCGTTGAATTCGAATCGATTAAATCGCTAAGATCTCGTTTAATTTGTGCATTGGCACTGTGCTTTGGAATATTCAGTAAAGGGCTACCTTTTGGCAAACTAACCCACCAATCGGTATTAACCGTATCTTTTGCTGTTTTGGCATCAGTATAAGTGTATGCAAGATCAAACGAAGTTTGGCTTGTAATATTACCGTGTAAGTCTAGTTCAACACCATCACTTGTAACCTCGCCTAGAGCCCTAGATACACCTGCTTGTAAGTCTGTGCTTAGCATGTTGCTCTTTTGCGCATTAAATACTGTAAAGCTACCACTAACAATGTCGGTATTAAACTTAACTCCAACTTCAATAGAGATTGTTTCTTCAGGCTCAAATGCTTCTCCATCAGCATCGAAACCGCTATTAGGTCTAAACCCTTCAGAGTAACTGCTATAAAATTGTAGATCATCAGAATAAGCATACACTAAACCTGCTCGAGGGCTGAATGTGCTTTTGTCAGCCTCTGAACGGGTTACGTTTTTATGGTTATCAATTCTTTGATCAAACCAATCGTAACGACCCCCAATTTGCATTTTCCATTTTTCAGTGATGTCGACTTGGTCTTGAATATAAATACCATAGCTATTCTGTACTTCTGTGGTGTCGAATAACAGTGAACCTGCAGGCGCCGTTTTACCGTATTCAGGCTCATACATATTTATAGCGTAACTCGTGTCATCAAGAGTCGGGCGATATCTGTACCAAACTTTATCAAAGTCAAACTTACTAGCATCAGCACCAATTAAAAGATGATGAGTGAAACCAGCAGCTTTTATACTACCGCTAAGCTCTGAACGTACAGACATATAGTTAGTTTGAAAGTCACGTTGATTATGTTGTCTGCTCAGTGTCACGCCATCAATAAAATAAACTTGTCGGCTTGGAGCAAGCTCAGCATCACTTGATTCGCTTAAAAACTCTGAGTCGCTATAACTAATACCTGTTAAAAGCGACCATTCTCCTAATTGATGCTCAAGGGTAAGCTGATGAGAAATAGCCTTAACTTCTGTAGGTTTATCACTTGGCTCACCTAAAAAAGTTTCAATAGGTAGCGCATCAATTTTACCATCTACAGCAACAATACCTCGATCGAAAGTTAAACTTTGATCAACGTACTCTAGCTCGTAATTCAACTTAGTTTTATCAGAAATTAGCCATAAAATTGAAGGTGTTAATACCGTTTTTTCCGATTCATGGTAGTCTCTAAAACCTTCACTATCTTCAACTGCACCATTAACTCTAAAGGCCACTTGGTCCGTAATTGCGTTAGTATAGTCGCCTTCTGCGCGATAACTTTGCCAGCTACCAGCTGTCACTTTTACATAGCCTTGTTGTTCAAACTGCGGTTTTTTTGTAATGATATTAATCGTACCGCCAGGCTCAGAGCGTCCATAAAGTGCAGAGCCAGTTCCTTTCATGATTTCTACATAATCGATATTACTCGTATCACGAACACCGCTAAAGCTACGTCCAGACGAGAAACCGTTAATTAAAAAGCCTGATGGAATATTCTCATCGCCCACTAAACCACGTATTGCGAAGCTTTCCCATAAACCACCAAAGTCATTTTGTTCTGAAATACTTGGGGTTAAATCGAAAATGTCACCTAAGGTGGTTACACCAGCCTCATTAAGTGTGTCTGATGAAATAAACTCGACAGATTGTGGCTGCTCATTTAAAGGAACATCCCCACGAAAAGCTTGTCTTACACCCGACACAGATATTTTTTCTATGTCTGATGGCTCTGTAGTGGCATATACGGAAGATGTAAAAATTGCGCTAATCATGATTGAAAGGGCTGATTTTTGGTATCTGTTCATTCTATCTCTCAGGTATGAATTGTAGTTATTCAATAAAGCTTGTAGTTATTAGGTAAGGGCTTACATTATCAATTATCTGTATATGC
>NZ_JAKEVM010000223.1 GCF_022398475.1 Pseudoalteromonas shioyasakiensis
ATAATATAGCTCGGAGTTGCAGATATTGAAATATTTTTTAGTAAAAAGGAATGAGCGGAAACAGGGTGTTTCCGCTCTAGAGTCAATTACTTATTCATTGCATTTATTAAAAATGCTGAGATTTTAGCGCCTTCTCTTAGAGTTGTTTCAGAACTTGTCTGACCGATTAATGAGCTATCTGTGAATGGTGCAATTTCCATCATGTCAGCACCAGTAATTGGGAACTCGTCAGCCAATGCAACTAGAATGTCTAATGCATGCTGAGGTGTTAAACCACCGGCTTCTGGTGTTCCTGTCGCTGAAGCAAAGCTTTCATCAAGTGCATCAATATCAAAGCTCACATAAAGCTCATCAACATTATCTGCTTTTAGCTGCGCAATAACTTCTTCAGCAACAGCTTTAGCGCCACGTTCGATGATTTCGTGTGCCCAATGTTGTTTAACGCCAAACGTGTCTTCCCAGTGTTGTTTAGGCTTACCACTAGAGCGAATACCAAATTGAATTAAGTTACGTGGAGCTGGTAAGTACTCAAGAATATGTGTACACCACGAACCAAAACATAAATCGATACCTAAACGTTCAACTAATAAGTCTGTATGAGCATCAAAGTGAATGATTGCAGTGCGTTTTCCTGCGTCACGTTTTGCTTTTAAGTAAGCTTTAGTCAGCGGGTAGCTAATTGAATGGTCGCCACCGATACCAAAAATCCCCTTATCTGGGTAATTTGCATAAAAGCCATCACAGACATCTTCAGTGATAGACAAAGGCGATACATGATATTCGCTGTCTTCATCAGCATATAACGCTTTTTGACAGTTTGTAATGGTTGCATCGTTAAGGTATTTATCATGTAATAAATGCGGGATCACACGAACATCACCTAAATCAAAAGCGCGCGCTTGTGGTTGTTGATCAATCAAGGTAGAGCGTAAAAATAGTGGACCCCAGTTAGCACCACGTAAAATACCACCGCCACAATCAGAGCTAATACCTAAAATTACCGCTTTGTGCTCAGACTCTGCCAATGTTTCAAGTGACTCTTTCCAAAGCACATCAACATTATCTGTTTGGCCGTATAATTTAGTACGCAGCGCATCTTTACGTTCTTTTGCTGTATTAACTGTAAATACGCCATCGCCAGGAGGACAAAGACACTGACTTAGTTTTTCGTGGAAGGCTTTTTGTGTGTTACTCATCTCTACTCCGCTGATCTTTATCTGCATATTCATGCGTAATTAAAAAACTTACGCAATCAGGTTTGTGTATAGTCTGGATTTTTGAGACTCAACAATCACTTGCTCAACCAAACCTATAACTTACTGATATTAAATGGTTATAATTTTAATGCAGATGAATTTAAACTGCTCTAGTCAAATAAGAGCGCTGTATTTTGGCAGGTATAACATGCGCGAAAAGAAAGTCAAATTTTGCGGCAACCTAGGTGATTGCCGCTATAGATTTATATTCAAACGAAGTGAATACTCATTATTCGTAGCCTCTTGGCTTCTTAGTTTTGATAACGGCAATGTATGCATGCCAGCTGGCGTAGCTCAATAAAGGCATAATAACGATAAACCCAGCAGTGCCTGTAATAAAGCCGACAAATACCAAACATAGTATCAAACCAGCCCAGACAACCATGGCACCAAAATTTGTTTTAACCGCGTTCATCGAAGATATTACCGCAGTCATAATATCAACACGGCGTTCCATCATAATTTGTGGAGTAAACGCTGAGATAGCAAATACAGTGACCAGTAAGATACCACCGACAATACTACCGAGCGTTAAAAACGCAGATAACTGCTCGAAACTCGGGTTTACAACGTTCGGGTACAATGCATGAATAAGCGCAGCTAAGCGCATCCAAACGATCATAATTACCATTAATAACACTGCAAAGCCCCATTCACCTGCTGGGTTTCTAAACATCGATTTAAGGCTGTGCATCAAGGTGGGTTTGTGGCCTTTTTCAAGCTCCCAAGCAACATCGTAAAGTCCGGCAGCAAAGGCAGGGCCAATTAATGCAAAGCCCACTACAGCAGGTAATATAACTAAGTGTGTATCAAACTGATAAACAAAATACATGATAGTGGCAGGTATCAAGGTAAATACTAATCCGTAGACTAGACTCAGTATGGGCGCATTAGCGATATCTTTAAATGCAAGTGCTAACCAATGAAAAGGCGCACCAATTGAAATTTTCGAGCTTTCTAAACAGCGTGCAAACTCATGGTGTTTACTCATAGAAGATGAAGCAGGCATAATATATCCTCTTTTATCGTTACTTCTTTAGGTTTAGGTTATCTGTGCAATTCTTGCAACATTGGTGATCTAATAGGACATCTGTCCTGTACTTTAAACACATATGATTAAAGTATTACGCTTTAGACAAAAATAAGGTTTAATAATGGAAAAGGTATTTCACTTAGGGCTTACTCGTCAGGACTTAAACGGCGCAACCCTTGCGATTGTCCCAGGCGATCCTGACCGCTCAGCACGCATTTCAACTCTTCTCGATAACCCAGAATGCTTAGCGAAGACCCGTGAATTTCATGTATACCGAGGTGAGCTAAACGGCCACAGCGTTGTAGTTTGTTCAACCGGTATTGGCGGCCCATCAACATCAATTGCTGTTGAAGAGCTTGCTCAGCTAGGTATTGATACCTTTTTGCGCATCGGCACAACCGGTGCAATTCAGCCACACATTAACGAAGGCGATATTTTAATTAGCCAAGCCTCAGTACGTTTAGATGGTGCTAGCCAGCATTTCGCTCCACTAAGCTACCCTGCTGTGTCTGACTTCTTTGCAACACAAGCGATGGTAAATGCATGTGATAAGCTAGGAATTAATTTCCACATTGGTATTACTGCATCGAGTGATACGTTCTACCCGGGTCAAGAACGTTACGATACTTATTCTGGCTATGTTCCTCGATCATTCCAAGGCAGCTGTGAAGAGTGGCAAAAACTAGGCGTGATGAATTATGAAATGGAATCAGCAACACTATTTACTATGTGTGCTGCCCTTGGCTTACGCGCAGCCTGTGTTGCAGGGGTATTAGTAAATCGTACTAAACAAGAAATTCCGAATGTTGACCACGGCGAGATTGAGAAAAAATCAGTCGCCGTCGTCATTGAAGCTGCAAAACTATTGCTAGACTAACCTTCAACTAGTTCAGCAACACAGTGCTCAAATGCTGGTGGGTTTGCAAAGCTTGCCAGCACACTTTTAGCCACCTCATATTGATTTTCTGCCCCTTGTGTTTCTAACAAGGTGATTGACTTAACTGTTTTATCATCAAAGGTTAAGCCCGCAAGATAAAACTGACTCAATGCACTTTGTAATGGCGAAAGGCTTGGACTATAGGCAGCATTTTCAGCATAACTTCCATAAAAGTCACCTTCATCAAAAGTCGTTAATTTAACCGCACTAAAGTTACCTGTGTAAGGCACGTATGCATTGAGTGCCAGTTGAATAAGTTTAGCATCATCAATCGAAAGCTCAGTAAACTGTTTATCGCTTTGCTTATTAGAAAATAAACACGCTTCATTGCCTAGGTCTTTCGGGCCAAATGAGTAAGGTAATAACTCATGAAGATTAAAATCGCGTTCAGGCAATAAAATCTCAAGTGAATCTGCGGTGCTCAATTCATTCATAAATTGACGGCAGTAACCGCAAGGTGCATCGCTAATAGCAATTTTTAACACTGCTTGCGCGCCATTAAGCCATGCATTGTTAATGGCTGATTGCTCAGCATGAACGACTAAACTCAATGCTTGATGAGAAAACTCAACATTTGCGCCAAAATAGAAATTTGTTTCGCCTTGCTTGTTTAACCCAACTGCAATGGCGCCCACATAGAATTTAGAAATAGGCGCGACAGAAAATAAACTTGCGACGGGTACACAGGCTTTTAGTAACTCAAGTTGGCTAACTTGAAACTGCTGACAAAGAGAAGAAATATCAGATTGAGATAAGATACCACGTTGCTGTTTAAGCTGGGCAAAAAGAGAATTTTTTTGTTGATCATTGAAGCTAAACGGCTCTGAATTTTGAGCTAGTTTGCTTGCATCTATCCTAGTT
>NZ_JAKEVM010000224.1 GCF_022398475.1 Pseudoalteromonas shioyasakiensis
AAATTAATCAGTTCAGCAGCTTGCTCTAAATAAGCTTGTAAATCAATTACTTATTCTTTATCGAGAACTAATGCTTCAAAAAACAACCCCGACTTTTTACGAATGTAAACTGAAAAGCCATACTTAGGTGACGATTTAAAACTAACTTCATAATCAGCTGCTACCAACTTTTCTGATACTTCCTTTTTTGAACCTTTCTGTATATTAAAATATTCCCTAGTTTTTTAATACAGTTGATATCTCTTTTGCTTCATGTTCTGTCAAACGTATTTGGTTATATGTTGTTCCTTTAGTTGTTAATCTAAGATAAGTTGCCTCATCAGTTTTAATCACTGCAAGGCTAGCGTTTGACTTTTCGGTAATCACCCACTTAAATTCATATTTATCAATGTAATATTCATTACTCATAGATTGAAAACTAAAAATCACTAAAATTAACAAGTAAACATTTCTCATGAAAACCCTATAAATACAATAAATTACAATTCTTACACTAGCATACATAAGCTATTTATGTTTTAGATAAATTTTTACTTATTCACCCAATCTAAGTGATTAGCCTTAAAAATCTCTACACCTTTCCTACGGACTCGTTCTATCCAATCTTCTGCTTTATTAACGCCCACATTGAAATGCTCAACAGCCGCTTTTTGCAGTACTCGGTGCTCATTCTGTATTGTGGTTGGCATTAGAGCTGCATCATCAGTATTGACGCAAACAGTAATTGACCCTTTTCTAAGACCAAAGCGATTATGCTTCTCACCATGTTTGAGCCAATCTTGTTCTGGAGGATCCCATCTAAAAATAGGATGTTCGTGATAGTGTTCAAATCGACCTATATAAATATTAGAAGTTGGGCAAGCTTCAATGATTATGCCTTTAGATGCGTAATATTCCATAGACCAGTCTTGGATAGCTTCATATAAATTTAGCTCTGGAAGAGATACAGAG
This sequence comes from Pseudoalteromonas shioyasakiensis, assembly GCF_022398475.1. GTDB lineage: Bacteria > Pseudomonadota > Gammaproteobacteria > Enterobacterales > Alteromonadaceae > Pseudoalteromonas. Next base: position 952 of record NZ_JAKEVM010000224.1, read on the forward strand.
TCAAAATAGTTGCCATTCTCATAACCGAAAGTTTCAGAGCTACACTTTCCGATACAGTCGACTTTTACAATTTTTTCGCGCCTTTTTTTAAAATTTTTATCTAATTCAGCTAATAAGTATGTTTGCCATAAGTTAATATGCTTAGCTTGTACGCAAGCATCATTTTTATCATAAAAATCGAGCACCCAACCGCTATATAACGGATCGTTTGGGTTTATTACAGGTGCATTAAAAGTATCTCCTGGGCTTATATTTAAAACTAGAGGACAATTACGCCTTAATAGCCAGGCATCGTATAAGCGCTTCGGAGGTTGCGCTTCACCATAAAGAAACTCACTCCAATAGTGTATTTTTTCCTGTAGTAAATGAAGAACACCAACCAAGTTAGGGACGGACTGTATAACTGTTAACGCTTTTTGATGACTCCATACTAAATTATCTAAATGCTCGCCAACAGTTAAATAAGCAGTCTGCTGACGTTGTGCCCAACTTATTGGATTGACACCTAAAGCTAAAGCATGCCCGATTCTATCCCCAACTTGAAAATCACAAAAAACAACAGATTCATCAATAGATCTCATACCCGAAAGTAAATGACTAAAGTCTTCTCCCGCATGCACTGTAATAAATGGTTTGGATAAACGGTTGCTTATTAAACCTTTTGTGGGTATTTTACTATCCCTTAAACGCCTCAAAGCAGGGGCAAATACCTCTATGGGAAGTTCATTTTCGTTCCCAGCAACATCATAACCCCGAATTGCTTTTCTAAGATCTAACGATGTGTTTATTACTTCATTTAATAGCTGAGAGCTGGCTAACTCTTTTTCTGAAAAAGTTACCGAGCTTGAAAAGTCTTGGAGATACTCAACTTGACTTTTAATTTGCGTCCGAAAGTCCTCTTGCAACTTGTCTTGACGATTACCACTACGAGTAAAATGTATTACAAAATGAGTATTCTCTGCTAAAGTACGCTCAAATATATACTTCAATGCCTTTTCAAAATATTTAGGGTTTACTGGTTTATTTTTTTTATTCCCTAAAACAAATTTTGGAACCACTCTAAATTCACGAAAAGTTCGATTATCAATGTCAGCTTCAAAATTATCGATTTGCTCTATATTCTGCTGTTCGCTTCTAGATCTTCTCATACCAAAGCGTGAAACTTCAACAAATTGACTCAATCCTACGCCAGACACAATCATGTAATTTCGTAAAATGTTACATAAACGAATTAACTTAATAAGTGAAATATTTGATGAATTATCAGTAAGTAGTCCTGTAGTGTATAATAACCAGCGCTTAACAGAAGATTGGCTCAAGCAACTACTTCTACTTATGAACTTTTGGGCTTCACTAATATCAGGAAACTGATCTATCGCATCCAGCGTTTTACCTTGAAAGATGTGGACACCATCCACACTGTCCATGCTTTTGTCGGAATAAAATAAACGAGAGGCGGTATCATCGGCCAAAATACCCACCTCGTTCACCAAACTAGCTTTCGATAAGTAACCACTTTCATATAGAGAGTATTCTGTTCTAGTTGGCCACATGAACTCTTGATTTATAGTGTTACCGTATAAGCAAAAACTTAACAAACTCGGCCCTAGATAACCATGTCCACCTAAATGAACATGGTTATCAGCAAATTGGTTACCTATTTGATCTTGTGGTAATGCGAAAGGGCATTGATTCTTCTCAATGCAATTGGATAGTTCTTGAGCGCCAAATTGATGTTGTTTACACAAATCTGCGTACCCTTGAGCAATTATCCAAGTACCATCTATCAATGACAACAACTCTAACCATTCAGATAACTTTTCCGGTTTTACAAGGAAGCAATCACCATTCCATTGTAAGTATTCAACATTTAGGCTCGTTAAAAATGAGTTAAAACAAAAGCTATGGCTATCATACATTTGCTCAACAATAGCCTTCACATCATCAGTCCGTAGCTTTCTTTGCAAATAAGGTTGGTAATCTAAAATAGCTCTGGCTAATTCCTCTTTTTCATCAATACATTCGGTGAGTAGGAAACGATCTGATGAAAGAAATGCAGCAGCAGCAATTGAGCCATCACTAGCCTTAATCATTCTCTAAATCCATTTTTGAAACTGCAAGTAAAGTATTTTTTAAACGTTCATCTGCGATAGCATGAAAATCATCACTAGTGAAGAGCTTACCATCAAACTCATTTATGGCCTGCTGGATTGGAAGTAAGACTTCACTCAATAGCAATCTACCACCTTCACTATCTCTTAGTGCTTGCAATTTGGAAAGGATTGTCTTCTCTGTAGACACTCTACCATTGATAAAATTACTTAAAATGATCGCAATATTTTGGTAAGCATCACCAATTATATGACTTAGTTCAAAGTCACAATGTTCTAAAGTGTCGTTATCTGAACTTAGGCTTTTGAAAGTAAAGTTTTCACTTATTTTTTTATCACTACTATCTGTTACTGAATCAGTATCCTTATTACCTATTTTCAATAATTTTTGAATACTTTCACTATCTGAAAAATGAAATATGGGGTGCTCTGATATAGCATTATGTAATTGCATAACCTGTTGAAGCTGAAATTTTTTAATTTGATTGCCTTCAAAACCACTCAATTCTTCTTCTACCAATTTTAGATTGCGTTGATAAGTTCTTTCGTAACTTATGATTTTATCTTCACTTCTAACTGTTGATGATTTTGCGCCTATTAAAACATTTGCATAAATTGCTTCGCCAAAAATTCCAGCTCTTAAAATTGAGTTCAATAAGTTATATTTAAATCGAATGACCATATCTGTTAAATGCTCATCTTTAAAAGCCTCTGAAGTATATTTATTATTTTTGGCTCTTCTAAAATTACCTTTAATTACATTCATAGCTGTTAAGACACTATTAAAACAATAAGAGAAAATAGGTATCAACTTAATGGCATCAAAGTCTTTAAATACATCATTATGCTTCTTTCTCCACGAACGAATTTTTGCACTTAAAACCAGTGATGAGCTGATTACAGTGTTATCTTCAGAAAATGAGAGCTCATCTTCTTCGCCATCAAAAGCTATTTTTGTGTCAGCCATTGAAATAATACTATAAAATGGCTTTCTCCTTAAAATTTGGTAGACATTGGTT
>NZ_JAKEVM010000225.1 GCF_022398475.1 Pseudoalteromonas shioyasakiensis
TCTATATAATATTATGCACTTTCTTATTATTGGTTTTTTAGCCAGTGAAATTATTACTATTGCCAGCAAAGCGTATTTATATCGAAGAGACAGCTAGATGACAAAACAGCTCAGTAATACCATTCGGGAACTTCGATTTCATCACAACGAAATGACTCAGCAAGCATTGGCAGAGGCAGTTGGCGTTTCAAGGCAAACTATAGTAGCAATTGAAAAAGGTAAATATTCACCCTCGCTCGAGGTGGCTTTTAAGATTGCTCAACTGTTTGATAAGAAACTAGACGACGTGTTTTCGTATCAGTAATTAACAAAAAAGGTTAGCCAAAGAGCTAACCTTTTTTAAATTCGTATCATTTAATTTTATGACTGCTGATTTTTGAACTGCGCTTTGGCTTGCTCAACTTCATCATCACTGATACCCACTGATTCAGCCGCTTCTTTAATAAGGTGTGGCTGCGTCATCACTAATGCCATCAATTGTTGAAGCTTTTCTGGTGGGATACCTAACTGTTGGACCAGACCCATTGCCATCATTGGGTTTTCCATAAACGCTTGAAACAGCTCACGCACTTTCTCGTCACTTACATTGTGCTCTTTGAGCATTGCAATAATAGGGTTCATATTAACCTTTACTTTTAACTACTAATAAAACCAATAATATGGGCAAATTGATGTTATTCAACTAACATCACCACTTTTCCCGAGTTTTCGTTGTTATCTAAAATACGGTGAGCCTCATTCGCTTCTTGCCAATTTAAGGTTTTATAGATATTGCAATCGAACAGCCCGTTGGCCAAGTCATCATAAAAGCGCGAAATAAACTGCTCTTTTAAATGACGTTTAAACTCAATTGAACGATTACGCAAAGTTGATGCATGAAAGGAAATACGTTTGCTAAGCAGCCTTGCAAAGTCAACCTCAGCAAAGCGCGCATCTAAAAACGCTAACATCACAATTTGGCAATCCATTGCTGCAACGGCAGCATTTTTATTTAAATAGCTTCCTGAGACAGGATCAACAATGGTATTAGCCTGAAAATTATTGGCTTTGAAATACTCTACAAAGTCGGTGGTTTTATAATTAATGGTGTGGTCTGCACCAAGCTGTTTGGCATGCTCACACTTTTCATCGCTGCCTGCGGTGATCACCACTTGAGCGCCTGCGCGTTTTGCCATTTGAATTGCCGCCCCACCGACACCACTAGCTCCCGCATGGATCAGTGCCGTCTGCCCCGCTTTGAGCTGACCTAATTGAAATAAGGCAGAAAAAGCCGTTAAGTATACTTCACTGATAGCAGCGCCTTGGGCCATTGTCATTTCATCTGGTAACGGCATTACTTGTGCAGCATCAACGGCAACATACTCGCTGTAAGCACCGCCCGCACACAAGGCAAAAACGCGTTTATTAAGCCAATCTCCCGATACTGCACTGCCTTGCTCAACAATGGTACCGGCGCATTCTAACCCTAGAATTTCACTGTCACCTTTGGGCGCAGGATATTTACCTTGTCGCTGTAAACAATCTGCCCGATTAACGCCGATTGCTGCAACAGCAATAAGAACTTCGTTATCTTTTAGGGCTGGTTTATCTGTTTGCGCAAAATGTAACTGTGAGTCTTCGTGCTTAATATAACGCATATCACCTTCTATTTAATTCGTTGCCAGATCTCAGCTTCGACTAATTTGCCATTTTCATACAAGGTGTGGTGCCACAAGTCACCTTTTATTTTGTAATCAAATGCCATGGTCTTACCAAGTAGTGAAGGAACATTACCATAGGAAAAAGTTTCGATAAATTGCTGGTCTTGCAAAACATATTTGCCGCCACCAGCATAATGAAAGTTGCCTTGCTTTTGGGTGATATAGCTAAAATGACTGGGTGTAATCAGTTTAACAGAGGTAATTTCTGGCGCTTTTGCCGTCACATAGCCGTCATTGGTTGCATATTTGCCTTCAACAAATTGCCAGCTACCTAATAACGGATTGGCGCTTACCATAGACGAAATAAATAAACTCGATAATAACAGTGTGTTTTTCATAGTGCGTTCCTTAGCAATTTTTTCAATAGCATACGCTAACACTATGTTCCTATTAAACAGTTATAGCTTGAGATTTTTTCATTTGAGCTCTCATCGACGAAAAGCGCCAAGACTGCTTATAAGGATAAACATCAAGCAATTGCCCATCGTTTATCGCAGTTTGTAATTGCTGCCACATCGTGGCAGTGAAAATATCTTGATGTGCAGCATTGAAGTGATCAAACGCTCGCTTATTAGCGCTAAAAAATACTTTAAACTGGCTCGGAAATACGTCGTTTTCTGCGATATCAAAGTAGCTTTCGCTGCTGAGCTCATCTAATGAGTCATCGGTTTTTGGCAGCTCTCTAAATTGACACTCTGTCATCGGACAAATTTCATCGTAGTCATAAAACACCACTCTTCCCCAACGGGTTACACCAAAGTTTTTCATCAGCATATCACCGGGGAAAATATTAGCCCCCGCAAGCTCTTTTATCGCTTTACCGTAATCAACCATTACTTGCTGCAGTTTTCGCTCATCACAGTCGTTGATATACAAATTAAGCGGCGTCATTTTGCGCTCTACATACACATGGCGCAATATAAGTGCATTCCCTGAAATCACTAAGCTATCGCCAATTTGCTGCTGCATTGTTTGTATAAGCTCATCACTAAATCGGCTTAAATCAAACGCTAAATAACGAAATTCGTGGGTATCAACTAGCCGGCCTACTCGGTCGGCTTGTTTAACAAAGTCGTACTTAGCCATTACTTGTTGTTTGGTGGCCGTTTTTGGCGCACTAAATTTATCCTTTATTACCTTGTACACATAATCTGAGCCTGGGGTGGTAAATACCAGCATCACCATGCCCGGTGTACCCGGCGCAAGTGTGTATTTATCGTCAACGGGGCTATTACGGGTGGTATCAACTTTATAACGATAAAACTCGGTTTTCGCGTGTTTGATAAAGCCTATGGCATTAAACAGCTCAAAACGTTGCTTATGAGGCATTAAAACACTGAGGTAATCAACATATCGGGCGGGTTGGTCAGTGTCGACCATAAAATAAGTACGCGCAAAGCCAAACAACAAGCTGAGTTGATCAGCTCCCATCATCACAGCATCAATGTGAAGACCTTTTTCACTGTTTAATAGCGCAATCGCAAATGGCATGTTATCGCCATTTTTAGCAATACAACGACCTATGATGTAGCACGCTTTATTTCTGAAAAACAATGAATTAGCGTATTCAATATAGCCATCGTTGAGAGCAAGCAGCTCATAAACTTGTGGGCATTGTTGTTTCGCTCCAGCAATCAAGGTACGCTGTAACATGGCAACATCATCAGTAAAATCAGCGTATTGTGACCGAAATACATGGCGCTTGATCAAGCTACTAATCGCACTTTCAAAGCCATTTTGCAGGGAAATGCGGCTAACCAATGAATCAAAGGGTCTTGGCCCCAGTTGATATCGTGCTTTTAGTACAAACAAGTGCACATTGCGGATTTTTCGTGAGTCCCAAATTGCACCGAAGGTTGAGTTAAAAAAGGTATGAGCAATAGGCTGGTTTTCATGGCTTTGCACCATTTCTGCGTATATTTGTTTGGCTAATAACCAAAGCGCTGGGTCGTCTACTTCGCTATAAGCAATAATTTTTACCGCTTGGCTTACTTTTTTTACTTGCCCTTCGTAAACTTGCAATCGCGATTTCATAGCCCCTTGAACTTGATGCCACTGGCGCTGTTCAAAACGACTTTGTGCACCGAGGGTAATATTTAGAAACTCTGCAAACATAGCCTCAAAGCCAGCATACACCGCACGGGCAAGCTTAGTCGCTACGACCTGATTTAACTGTTCGCTGTGTGATTTAACAGCCAAATGTGAACTTTGCTGTGGCATTATTTTTATCGCTTATGCTGATTATTTTAGTCGCCTTGTTTACACACAATAGCAAGCGCGCTTTAATTTAGGTAATTAATAAAGAT
>NZ_JAKEVM010000226.1 GCF_022398475.1 Pseudoalteromonas shioyasakiensis
CCTTTTAAATAATGTCATTGTATTTCTTATATGCTAACATCTGTATCTTAATGCTCATCAAGTACAGCCGTGATTTTAGGTGCTCTCAGTTCCTTTACTAAAATAAGAAAAGGACAGGCAACGATTAAGCATGATAATGCAAATATGATTTGGTAAACATTAATCGAAAATATTCCAAATACTAAACCTTTTTCATCTACGTGGCTATGAAGGAACTCTATTAGGCCACCAAAAATACAAGCTCCGATACCTGCTCCCATAAATAGGATAAGTTGATATACCCCCATAGAAGTCCCTCCGTTATTTTCTGTCGTAGATATAGAAGCAATAACTGCTGAAGCCGACATAATGAAAGCAAAACCTATAGCGGCAATGACAACGGTTAAGCTAATACTAAAAAGATTATGGTTAAATGAGTAGATGCTCATAAAAAACATACTGAACATGAAGATAAGTAAACCAGAAAACAAAATAGCAACTGGTCCATATTTATCAGTCAACTTACCAGCTAAGGGAGAAATACACGCAACCGCCAATGCGCCTGGCGCTAATATTAATCCAATTTTATCTTCGTTAATTCCATATTGATCACTCATGGCAAGAGGCAATACGAATAATAGCCCACCAAGATAAATAGCTTGTCCAACAAAAGCTGTAAAACTACCTTTAGCAAATTTAGAATTATTGAGTAATTTTATATCGATAAACGGATGGCTACTTTTCTTTAAATGCGATACTAGATTGATAAACAAAAATAAACCAAAGCTTATACTTATTAAGCTATAGAAATTAGAAATAGATTCCAATTGCAAAAATGAAATAGAAAGTAGTATGCAAATTATAGCTGTACCAAAAAGCAATACTCCTAGTAGATCAAGTTCTTGAATACGTCCTTTTTCTGATGGTGTGTTTTCTTCATCAGGCAATAGGCGGTGGCAAGCAGCTAGGATAGCGAGCAAACAAGTTGTACCAATAAATAAGCTATGCCAACCTAGAGTGCTTACTACAATGCCACCAATCACTGGTCCACAAGCCCCTCCTAATCCGATTGCCGCAGAAATTACACCAAAACTAATCCCACGACGCTCTAGAGGAAAAAACTTGGCTACTGCTCCAAAAGCTAGTGCAGGAATTGCTGATGAACCGATAGCTTGGACTGAACGTCCTACCACTAAAAACCAGTAGGATGGAGAAAATGAACACATTAAACACCCAATTCCAAAAATGCTGATAGCAATAATAAAAATAGGTTTTAACTTGAATAAATCAAGAGCTTTACCATATATTGCAGTACCTAACGCAAATACAGTTACATAGCTAGTAATGACCCAGCTAGCAAAGCTTGTTGGTATTGCATAGTCCTTTATGATTGCAGGGATTGCAACATTCATCATACTACTGTTCATTACACTGACAAAAGCAGCGAATGACAAAACTATCATCAAACTCAATCGATTAGTCTTAGATATTGTTTTCATAATTACCTCTAAATATTAAAACTAAGTATCCCCGTGTTACTGAGTATTCCGCCGAAATTTAACGTGCTGCCCCTGTCCTCTTGAACTTAATTCAATCCCCCATAGAGGGATAACACTATTTGCATAATTGGAATAACGAATATCTCCAATATAATGAGGTTTACCCGGCCACTCACTAAGCCAATCATCTGAAAATTTTTGAAATCGTTTAATATCAATTTGTTGCTGTGGACTCAATTGCGGCTCTACCGTCCATTTAGAAACTTTAAAGCGGGGCACTTTCCCACCAGGTTCTAGCACAAATCCATTCTTTGTTATTTTTAATCCATTGACGTAGTAGTTATCTTGGTATCTATATACTGAGCGCCAAGAAATAAGACTTGGTAACATAGGCATTACTCGTATTCTTTCTACTTGATGATCAAGACCTTGAGCGTAAGCCCGAATTAAGCTTATTGCCGAGTGATGCAATACAACTCCCAGCCCAAAGTAGGCAATGATTAACGATGCAACAGCGTGCCCTACCCACATTTTTGCTTTTGATAACCGTAGCCAGAGGTGAATCCCTAGCAAGCAAGTTACAACAGGATCGATAATGGCTATTCCATCCCAAGCATATCGCTGAGATGAAAAAGGCCAGAGCAATTGTGTACCATAAGAAGTATTCGCATCGAGTAAAATATGACTAAGATAGGCTAGCATCGCGTAGTAGTAACTACGCGACACGGTTAGTTTACCGTTCATTAACCAGCAGCCCCCCCATGCTGCCAGTGCACTTCCCAATGGTAAAAAAAGCAAAGAGTGTGAAAACTGACGATGAAACTCTTTTTCCAAAAGCGGATCACTCGCTGAACGTATAATCACATCTAAATCAGGAATCAAGCCTGCGAGTACGCCAACAAATAATGCTGCTTTTATCTCTTCATTATTCGCTTTTGCCAACTTAGCGACTGTAACGGTTATTCCCGCAGCTAATAGACCATGAGTGATAGAATCCATCGATCACCTACTTGATCAGTTAGCAACAAAAGGCATAAGTGCAGGCGCGTAACGTTCACCTTTAATACTGTCTACCGGTATTAAATTATTAAGTTCGCTAAGTTGTTGGTCGTTTAACTTAAATTCAACAGCATTGATATTAGTTTGAAGATGCTTAGGGGTAGTCATCCCAACCAAAGGTACAATGTCTTTCCCCTGATGTAATAACCAGACAAGAGCAAGTTGAGCCGGAGTCAAACCTATTTTTGTTGCGTAAGTAGTGAATTGGTACGCTAAGGACATATTGTAATCATAGTTATCACCCACTAGCCGAGGTGAATACATCATTTGTCCTTTGGAAAGCGTCTGTTTTTGAGCGCTGGCAGTTAAAATACCATCGGCTAAAATCCGATAGGGGACAACAGAGACTCCTAACTCTCTGCTGTAGGTAAAATATCTTTTTCAATAAAGCGACATACAGAAGAGTATTCAACTTCTAATGCACTGACTGGGTGTACAGCATGAGCTCGTTTAAGGAGTTCGCTACCAACTTCTGATACTCCTAAATAACGGACTTTACCATCATCAATCAGATCTTTTATAGCGCCAATAGTTTCTTCGTATGGCACATCTGGATCACATCGGCATGGCTGATACAAATCAATAACCTCGGTATTAAGCCGCTGTAATGTATAGGAAGCAAAATTTTTGATTGATTCAGGCCGACCATCTAAGCCGATAAAACGCTGGTTTGGGCCAAACATGGCACCACATTTAACACTTATAAACACTTCATCTCTACGACCTTCAATAGCTTTTGAGATAAGTGATTCATTATGACCTGAACCATAAAAATCAGCGGTATTTAAGAAGTTAATTCCTGAGTCAATTGAAGCCTGGATGGTTTTAATGCTTTGCTTGTCATCACGGGGTTGTATTAATGACATTCGGTTACAGCCAAGTCCAATACTTGAAACCTTTGGCCCTTGAAAACCTAATTGACGTAATTTCATATCTTCACCTCTAAAAATTCATACTAAATTTTGCTAACTTTTAGTATTTTGTTTGATTGAGATATAAAGAAAACTCCATATACGCAAAACAATTATTGAATAAATGCAACAATTGTCATTAATTGATAAGGATGCTGTCTTATATTAAAACAGAAGTTAAGTTACAGCCTTCGTAAAGTTGCATAAATATGCATTTTAGATTCTGCTAAAAAATATACTTATGATTACCTGTAGTAGGAAGTTGGCATCATTTAAATGTGGCTCGTTATAAGAAAATCTATGGAAATCAACTAGCGCTACCTACTACTGACTCATTACATTAACTAAAAAAGGGGCAGAAACGAGTTATGCTCGATGGTCTGCTATTGGACCTTAACTGAGCCCTGGAACGGATGGTGGGTTAGTTCTTATTTGTCTGTCAAATGAAGTTACAACCAAGAAGTTTAATTTAGATATAATAAACAG
>NZ_JAKEVM010000227.1 GCF_022398475.1 Pseudoalteromonas shioyasakiensis
TTTATAAATGTTCCAGTAAAAAAGGATATATTTATTTCTTTTTAACCATTTATTAGCTAACTTTAGAACTAGCTGAATGTATTACAATTGTCACCAAGGAGCTATGGATATTCCATGCTACAAAAAAGCCTGTCCAAAGAATTATTAACAAATGTACTCTCAGTCTACTTTTTACTTACTTTTGTAGTGACCTGTGGACAAGTTATTGCTGAGTACGTTAATACCAAAGATTATATTCGCGACGAGTTAACGACTTTACAAAAAACATTTAGCCGTAGTTTAACCCGCGCTATTTGGGAACTGAACGATAAACAAACCATCACCACGGCTGAGGGCTTACTGGCAATCCCTATGATCGAGGGTATTATCGTGCGTGATGATAGCGGCGAGGTACTCTCTCAGTTAGGTCGCTCGTTAGAAATTCACGAGCTATACAGTCAACAGTTAGTGCAAGAAGAAGCGATTATCGAAGATACGCCATCAGGCTTATTCGGTTACACATTTCCACTCATTTTTGAATTTTCAGGTAAAACAACCCAAGTAGGTGATGTAACCCTGTTCTCAAGTCGTGAAGTGGTCTTTAGCCGCATCATGATTTCTATCTACTTTTTAATTGGTAATGCAATGATCAAAACCACCTTTTTGATCATTCTTTTCTTACTTGCATTTAGAAAGCGCTTAACCGAGCCATTGGCACAATTCACAGAACAAATTGAAGATCTTGAACTAAACGACCTAGAAGGCCGCCATATCGAGATCAAAACTGTTGAGCACAACGAATTAAAAGTAATGGAAGAGTCTTTCAACCGCTTAATAGATAAGGTAGTACTTTACCGTGAAGAGCTCGAACATACGCAAAAAGAGCTTTTAATAAGCAACGAAAAGCTCGACCAACATAACTTACAGTTAGAGCAAGAAGTAGCGCGCAAAACATCAAACCTAAGCCAAGCGATGATGGACTTGCAGCAACAAAAATACGAGCTTGAAAAACAAAAGCTGACACTAACTGAAGAAATTGATTTACGTAAACAAACTGAACAAGAGCTCATTACCAAGCAAACTGAATTACAACGCTACCTTGATGAACTAAATATGGCACAAGAGCGCTTAGTTGGCTCAGAAAAAATGGCAGCATTAGGTGGCTTAGTGGCGGGTATTACTCATGATGTTAATACACCTATTGGGATTGGTGTTACCGCAACGTCATTTTTACAAGAACGCTTGGACCAAATTGAAGCGGCATATAAAGAAAAAACTCTATCGCCAAAAGCGCTTGAAGAGTTTATTAATGACGCCAAGCAAAGTACTAGCCTACTGACTAGTAACCTAGACCGAGCTTCTGAGCTGGTTGCAAGCTTTAAGCAAATTGCAGTGGACCAAGCCAGTGAAGCGGTACGTACCATTAACTTTAAAGAGTATTTAGGTGAAGTGATCCGCTCACTTCATCCAAAACTTAAGAAAACATCGCATCATATTAATTTAGATTGCCCTGATGATTTAACACTTAACCTGCCTGCGGGTGCGATTAGTCAAATTTTCACAAACTTGATTATGAACTCACTCATTCATGGTTTCGAAGGGATTGAAAGTGGCATCATTGATATTGTTATCAAAGAAGAAGATGACGAAGTCGTTATCGACTTTAAAGACAATGGTAATGGCGTATCAAAAGAGCAGTTAGAAAAGCTATTCGACCCATTCTTTACAACCAAGCGCGACCAAGGCGGCAGTGGCTTAGGCACACATATTACTTTTAACCTCGTTAAACAAACCCTAAGTGGTGATATTGAGGTATCAAGCGAAGTCGGTAAAGGCTTGCACTACCATATTAGTTTTCCGAAAAACATGCCAAAACCACTTTCAATGTTTAACTCATAAGCAATTAGCGTTGATGCCGAAATGATTCATTTCGGCATCAGTTTTTTATTGCTATGATTGGGCAAATTTATTGAAAGGATTAGCCTAATTATGTGGTTTAGTAACCTTATCTGTTACCGTTTTAAACAAGACGTTTCATACTCTCAAGAAGACTTCGACAAAGCCCTAGAACAGGACTTGTTCCGCTCATGTACAGGCCAAGAGCTTTCAACATTTGGTTGGACAAAAGCCTTTGGTAAGCATGGTCAAACCCTATCTCATTTCTCTCAAGACAGCATTTTAGTATGTGCTAAACGTGAAGAAAAAGTACTGCCAGCTGCCGTTATCAACGAATTAGTTGCAGAAAAAGTTGAGCAAATCGAAGCGGAAGAAAACCGTCCAGTAAAGAAAAAAGAAAAAGACGAACTAAAAGAAAATATTCTGCACACTTTACTGCCTCAAGCATTCAAAAAATCGAGCCTACAGTTTGCGTTTATTGATCAAAAGAATGGCTGGGTTGTGGTTAACAGCGCAAGCTTTAATAAAGCAGAAGAGCTTTTAGCCCTATTACGTAAATCACTTGGCACGTTACCTGTCGTACCTGCATTTGCGAATTACGATTTAGATGTATTTTTAACTGACTGGTTAACTAATTTCAGTACCCCTGAAGGCTTTTCTATCGGTAATGATGCAGAGCTTGAAGAAGCCGATGACAGTGGCGCTCAGGTTAAATTAAAAGGCCATGACTTATCATGCGACGAAGTAAAGTCACACTTAGAAAATGGTAAGCGCGTAACTAAGCTGGCTCTTGATTGGCAAGAACGCGTTAAGTTCATGCTACAAAACGATGGTTCAATTAAGCGTTTAAGCTACTCAGAAACATTAAAAGAAGAAAACGCCGACATTCCAAAAGAAGATATGGCGGTAAAACTTGATGCTGACTTTATATTAGCGTCAGAAGAAATTAAACAGCTGCTAGAAGAGCTAACTCAAGGCTTAGGTGACGCAGAAGATTTATAAAATTAACCCAGATAATGGTTAACATTAAAAGCGCGACTTAGTCGCGCTTTTTGTTGCTGTTATTCAGTAAAAATAGCTTTTACCTCGTTAAGCATATCGTTATATTCATCGTCACTGAACATATCAAGTGATTCAATCACGCCTTTGTCAATGTAAGTTTGCAATGCCGCAGACTTATCAGAAACCTGTAAAATTCCTTCTAAAATCGCGCCAATACGAATGAAGTCAACATAGCAAATATGTTCTGGACGATAGTTTGGATTTGCCCAGCTTTCAGCTACTTCTACAAACTCATCAGTGAAGCCCCAAGCACGCATAATTGCGCCACCTACTTTACCACCCAGCTTTTGAATGGCATGAGCAAGGAAGCTTGGGTTTGCGAACACCTCAGGGTGCTTTTCAGCTTCTGTTAAAATGGGCAGTACGCCAATGTTATAAACTAATGCCGCTAAGGTAATTGTGTCGCGATTAAGCGAGGTTTGCTTATTTCTGCGTAAGAAGAAATCCATTAAGGTAATTGAGTGGCACGCTACTTTAAGGGTTTTTTGCCATGCCTTGTCCATATAGCCTTTGATAAGCTCATTATGCGATACAAACAGCTGTTCCATTGCCATTGCAGTTGCAATGTTCTTAATTTGACGTAGGCCAATTCGTGTTACAGCTTGGTGTAGATTTGTAACTTTAACTGAGCGCCCCATAAATGCACTGTTGGCGACTTTGATCATTCGTGCTGATAATGCCGGATCATGAGAGATGACATCTGCCATATCCATCAAGTTTACCTCGGGGTTATCCGCAGCTTGCCTTACCTTCACAGCAACTTCTGGTAAGGTAGGTAACACTAAAGTGTCATTATTTATTCTGTCGACCAATATGGTCAGTAATGCATTTTCTGTTGACATATGTGTGCCATCCTCTTGGGTTAGCCCGCCCAAACAAAGACAGACTAATGACTGACATTATTAGATTAGTTATAGTTTTAGTATTGTCTAACTTAGCGCTAAAGTTAAGAAATTCACAGAAATTATCTATTTT
>NZ_JAKEVM010000228.1 GCF_022398475.1 Pseudoalteromonas shioyasakiensis
ATATTTAAGTTACAAAAAAGGTAGCCTCAACCAAAGGCTACCTTTTTTTATACTAGAGTTCTTTGGAGGAGACTTTAGTATGTTGTTAATGTACCACAAATATTATCTTAACCCCCAAAAAAAAGTTCAATACGAAAGAAAATCTCAGAATTACTCAAAAACCCCACTGTAGAATTTATTTACGTTCTCACAAAAACAGTTAGCTATGAATAGCATAAAGTTAAAAAGCACAATCATAGTCTGCCTTACACTACTAGGCTTATATGGGTTAGCGGAATTGTTTTTTGCTCGCTTCACATTTTCTTTTCCGACCTTTCAAGATCAGTGTTTGTATGCTCGCATGTTCATAGTCGACAAGCGTGATAAGGATATTAAAAGGGGTGATTTAGTTGCATTCAAATTTAACAAGGCAGATAAAAATTTTGATAAAGGGTTGAGCTTCATAAAAATTGCAGCCGGTGTTCCTGGAGATGAAATCAAATACTCGCCAAATGAAATGTATGTAAATCGAGTCGAATCTGAAATTGCTGGAATGACGCATGCCATTAATTTCTTACAGTTAAACCCAAAAGAGTATGAGCGACAAATCACCTTGAATGAAAATGAATTCTTTATGGTTGGTGAGACTATTTATAGCTATGACAGCAGGTTTTGGGGGCCAATAAATGAAGAGGATATTTTGGGGAAAGCATATGCAATTTTTTAAGTCGATAGTTTTGCTTTGTGCGTTTTCAGTTTCGGTAAGTGCCAATCAAAAAAACGAATATGATGTTTCAAGTTTTCAAGACGCTGCGAATAAGGCTGTCGAGAAAGCCAAAGAAAATGGGTGGTTAAAAGATATAGATAAGCCAACAATTCAAGAAAAAGATATAGCTTTAGCCAAGTCAATTGCAGATCAGGCTGTTGTTATTTCCAGTGAAACAATGAAGAGAGCGCTTCCACAACAAGAAAATAAGATTGATTTATTAGAAGGTACAGATGGCGCTATTTTCGTAAGTTTCTCAATGCCCAGAAGAGCACTTATTGATGCCTTCAAAGTGGCCAAAGAGCATAACTTAACAATTTTATTTAGAGGGCTAGAAAAAGGAGCTACACACATATCATCGACGATGAAGCTTATTCAGAAATTAAGTGCCATATCAAAAGTAGAGCCAAATGTAGGAATAAACCCACTAAGATTTAAAGAGTTTAATGTAACCGGTGTACCAACTATCGTCATAAGAAATGGTAATAAGCATCTTATTGCTCCGGGCACATTGAATGCGCAATATGCAAAAGATCAATTTGACCAAAAACAAGGCGATTTCAAGTTAGAGCCATTAGGCCAATTATTCAATATTGACGAACCCGACATCATAGAGCAAATGAAAGCTGCAGCAGGCAAGATTGATTGGGCTGAGAAGCAACGTTTAGCAAAAGAAAGGTTCTGGAAGAAATATAAAACTTACCCTCTCCCAACGTCAGAAGAATCTAAGCAATGGCTAATAGATACGACTGTTCGCGTAACTCAAGATATCAAAAATGGCCGTGGAGAAATATTGGCCCGAGCTGGCGACATAACAAACCCTTTAAAACAATACCCTATGCATTTAACCATTTTTGTAATTGATCCCTATGTGAAGTCACAGGTTGATTGGGTTAAGGAAGAATTAAAATCGATATCAGGACAGTTTCAGATTCATCTAACCCATATGGATAAAGACAAAGGGTGGGATGACCTTAGTAAGTTTCGAAATGAGTTTGGGGCACCAGTTTTCATTTTGCCAAAACAAGTTATTGAGAAATTCAAAGTGGAAGCTACACCAAGCAAAATCGAAACACAAAGCAATGGCTATTTACTGGTACGTCAATTCGATTGGAGTGAAAAATGAAATTAATTTTAGTTGGGTTAGGCGTTTTAGGTGGGATCTATTTAAGTTACGAGTACCCCACTGTAGCAAAGCAAATCTGGGATACCGCTTGGCATTACTTTCTAATCGCATTTAATTGGTTAGAGTCAAAGGTGGGTCAATTGTAATGCGCTTTACATTGATTTCCCTTATTTTCTTAGTCGCTTTATTTTCAACGCAAACAAAAGCTGAAGGTAACGCATGCAATAACGCGAATGTATTTAGCAACATAATAAATGAAGTTTGTTGGTCATGCTTCTTACCAGTGCGATTGATGGGAGTAGGTCCAAAACCAAATGGGGCTGCACCTGACCAATCAATTTGTGCTTGTAATGATGCTCTTGGAATTCCGGAGTTTGGCTATCAACTAGGGTCCTGGCAGCCCTCTAGATTAGTCGAGCATGTGAGAGTTCCATGGTGTGCACCCGCATTAGGGGGAGTTAGGCTTCAGGATGATCTATTTTCATTGTCGACTGGAGTGGATGTTAAAAGTTCCGGTGGTGCTGATTTGGCAACGTACCAATACCATTACTATTCATACCCATTATTTGCGATGTTGGAAATTTTGTATTTGCCTAAATGTGGTGGTGAATATACAGATTTTGATTTGATGTACCTTAGTGAGATTGATCCAACTTGGAACAATGATTTGCTCTCAATTTTACTATCCCCAGAAGCATTTATATTTGCAAATCCAATTGCAAAAGCGTGGTGTACTGCGGATTGTGCCGCAATTACAGCAGGAGATGTTCAAGAATCTACATATGGTTGTGCTGGCTGCGACGGAAGTCTCTACCCATTTACAGGAAATGTTTATGATGGTGAGTCAGGGCCGCGTGTAACTTCGCTTTTAACACAGCGTGTACTTGCTAGTTTGCACCGAAAGGGGTTGGCTAGAAAAACAATCGGAGAGGATGCAATGTGTAAACCCGAGTTTTGGCCAATGATTCCTAAATCCCAGTATAAGCTTTCAATGCTCCACCCAGTAGCAGAGGCTGATAGAAATTCTCCAAATGGTAAGTGCTGTCACCCATTGGGAGAGTCTGAACATAAATGGTCTACAGCGGCTGGTGGTAGAACCACCCCAGGCCTTGAAGACTACTTATATTTACTGTGGCAATTTAATGATTGTTGTGTAATTAGTTCTGGTATTAATGCGCCTTCAAAATAGTGAGTAATTTAATGACAAGTGAAGATTTTAGACGTTTTTTGAATAAATATAAGCTAAGTAAACAGCAAGCAATGTACATATTTGGGTTTAAGAAAACAACATACCACAAGTACACGAGCCCAAAATACGAAGAAGAAATAAGTAACAGTGTTTCAATTATTTGCGAGTGCCTTGACCACATGGGTAAAGGAAAAGCTAAGAGATACTTAGAACTAAAGCTGTCAACACACCGAGATAAGTCAGTCAGAAAACTATTAACCTGACGTTTACTCTTCGGGGGGGGGAACTATGTTTATTAAGTAAGGGTTAATTTATTATAATGGATTAAATTAAGGGGGATTTGTGTTAGCCGAATGGGTTTTACTAATTCTTAGTGGGATTTTTTTAGGTGCCTTCACGGGGGTAACTACATTTCTCTTAATATTTATTAGTTCCATGTACATTTTTAATAGAGCTGATAGCGATATTACAGTATTAGTGACATTAATGGTTATAGTATTTATGCTATTCGCTTACTATGGCTTTAGCTTAGCTAATTTTTTGGAAGCTGCGCGACCTCTAGATACTCCGGCTGTTGAAAGTGTTGTAAGCGTAGCTCCTTTTATAGTAGCTCATATTGCGTTCGTTAGCTTTGCATATTTAGGGACTCATTTGGGAAAATTTGTTTATAGTAAAAAACTACTAGGTAATTGAGCTATACCCCCCATATTTACCTAATTTTAATATTAAATTAAGCTTATATTTGTTTCGGTTGTTTTG
>NZ_JAKEVM010000229.1 GCF_022398475.1 Pseudoalteromonas shioyasakiensis
ACATTGAGTATATTAAATGATATGCATGCCAACTAATTAAATATACTTTTATAGTAAAAAGCGTTAGCATTTACACTAATCTGTTCCATATTTACATATGAATCTTTGCTCTGAAGCTTAACCTTTAACCCAGCATAGGCTCCTAACCCCTTAAAATACAAAATAGTAATCATGCAGTTAGCTAATTTTAGCAAGCTTGAGGCAAGGGCTACTTGAACTTCAGGCGATTGTTTAAAGTAAGTTAGATTAGGCGTTGAAAGCACACCAAAAAAACCATGTTGTTTTTCGGTGTTGTGTTTGGGGTTCTGTTAGTTATGGCCGTGCGGGGTTTCGGGAATTACGCCATATCAAGATTATTTGCTAACTCAACGACATCTTTATATTTCTCTATGTTCATTTCAACATCATTAAAACACTTTAATATTCTGACCATCAAGCCATAATCAGGTTCTGAGCTTCCCCTGATCTTCCCTTTATTACTAATTAAAGTATTAATTAAGGTTCCGAAAGGTCCGTTTACCCTCTCGCTAATCGCTGCTAAATAATGTGAGAAAGAAAAACTATTAGTAGACTTGAGATAGCTTGAAATGTCTTTTCCCAACTTAAGCGATTCTTCAGCTATTTCTCTCTCCTGCTCTTCATTATTCATATTAATTCTAACCTTCGATATAGCTGTTTGTACTTCCGATAGTCTTGTAACGTGACTGATATTTGCGTATCGATAATTGAGCATTTCAAAGAGAAATGTATCGTACTTTTCTTTGCTATGACTCAATAAAGTTATCATTACTAACAATACACTGATATCAACTTTTACATTTGCAAGTGATAATACAGAAAACTTTAATCGATTAATTATTTTTATTGCTTCTCTAGGTGCTATTTCAAAAGCATTGAATAGCGACACAGCAAAACTTAAAAGTTTCTCTTTAGTTTCATCAACAAACGGAAAAAGCACAACATTTTTATCGACTAAATAGTCAGATTCTAAAAAAGTTGTTTCACAATGTGTTAATAGCATTTCGACTGATAAACTTGTTCTTATAAAGTATTTACTATCAAAGAACCGATTTAAATATGACTCAGCGTTGAAGCCAGCTCCATAGACCGCTTTAATAGTGTGTTGGAGTTCTTTCGTATTTGTTGCAACGACAAAAACAAGCCCTGATATATCAAAAACATGCTTTATTGCTTCTAGCATTTCTACAGCATAAGTTGGCTTGCACCGATCTAACTCATCAATAAAAATATAGGCAGGGTAATCGATTGTGGTCGTACATATTTTATTAACAGGATTTTCTTTAACAAGTTTGACCCAGTCTTTTATTGATTTACTCAATGCTTCTACATTTTGTTTGTGGCTTTTGTGTTCGTTGTAGAATTCATTGAGAATCGCTTCACCAGCAGCTGCGAAATTAATCTCATTTTTTTTACTATCATTAGACTTAGTGTCGTCATTACTTTTAGGGTCTGCTGTTTGATTTTCACTATCAGAAGTGAAAATACTTAAATCAAAGCCTAGAAACTTTTTCATCACAGCACTTGCAACTTTAGGTGCAGCTTTTTTTAGTACAATATTTGCTTTGTCGATGGCCGTCTGAGAGACTTTTTCTGATGTTTGCTCTTTTAGTTGCTCCAACAACTCAGTCAGAACAGTAATTAGTGGAGATTCAAGGTAATCTGTTGACCACGTATCAATATATACTACAGGATGATCTTGTTTTAATGAATTAGCCCACCGCTTCAAAAAGTAAGTTTTGCCAGCTCCCCAATCAGCATTTAAGTTAAGAACATGACTTTTGATACTATCAATATCATTCCCGCGGTCTGGGTTGACCTCATTATTGATTGTTATTGTAAGAAAACGAGCATGCTTTGCTCTATCAAGCAGATCTGGTGGTAAATTTTCACTCTGAAATAATGCTCCACTATCCCAGTTAAATCGACTCATGTAATATCCCTTTTTATTGTCATAATACATAACTATAAACAAAAGGATTTACGATGTCTTCAATACCTGAGATTTTTGACTCCACCAAAACTGCCATTCAAAATAGGATCACACACCCTATTTTGGGTAGTTTCATTATATTTTGGTTTGTTTTTAATTGGGAAGCTGTTTTGTTTGTAACTTTTGGCGATGAAGCAATGCTATACAAATTAAAATGGGTTAATGAAAACCACAAAGATCTTATGCAAAATTTTCTTTACCCATTGGGTTGCTCTATTGCCGCATCAACAATTGTTCCTTTCCTCTCTCTTTATTTGAAGCTCTTTACTAATAAAATACATCTATTAGGCTTAAATATAGATATAAGCTTCAAGAGAGCGGTTAAAGCTATTAATGAAAGCTTTTCAGATGACGAGCATACTCAAGTCAATAAATTAAAAATGGAATTAGAGTCCATAAATGGAGAGCTAGAATTTGCTGAGTCTCGTTTGAAGAATGAGCTAAACATTAAAGAGAAAGAGTTGAATGCTAAAAAAGAACAATACAACTCTGAATTAGCCTCACTAAAAGATCGTTTTAATATGTTCACCCCTCTACTTATTGAAACAGAAATATCCCCGGATTTATTAAATAAGCAGTTAAATTTTAAAGAAGTTTGTAAGTTAAACATCCTCACAAGCCTATACCGATGCAAAAACAAATACCTCACTATTGCAGAGATCCAAGCTAATGATGGAAATTTAGATGCTAACCTTTTGAGTGAAATTTTAAATGAGTTCAATATGAGGTCAATTACAGAGTGTGACGGTAACAACTTAGGTGAGCCAAGTACATTTGTCTACCTTCAAGATGAAGGGGCTTTAGAAATTATTCATTTAAAAGCGAAAGTCATATCTCAAGAGTTGAAGCTCGGTTACAACACAAATTTACCCAATATATTATAAATCTTAAAACAAGCAC
The DNA here is from genome assembly GCF_022398475.1 of Pseudoalteromonas shioyasakiensis. Taxonomy (GTDB): domain Bacteria; phylum Pseudomonadota; class Gammaproteobacteria; order Enterobacterales; family Alteromonadaceae; genus Pseudoalteromonas. The sequence goes on from NZ_JAKEVM010000229.1 coordinate 2,912, forward strand.
CTCTGTCGTCTTTGCACTTCCCCCCTCGCTGTTGCTGAATAATTTCAGCAACACGCCTTTGCGTTAAATCAAATTTAATGGCTAAGGCTTCAATGCTTTGGCCGTTGAACTCCTACCATATTTGAATACATCGCAATGCCTACAGAGCATTCAAATGCTCTATAGGATCAACTTTAAAATTTGAAAACATTACATAAATAGTGATTTCCTCGATTTGGTAAAGAATAACTTAGCAAAGAAACTTTTTTATATTTTTAAAAAATGTGTCACTGCTTAAAAAGCATGCAAAAAAGCCAAGCTTTCGACATAGATCCCCCGCTGCCAAGCAAAAAAAGCTGAGCTTTTCAGCTACATTTTGCTCAGATCGAACATAAAAACATCGAATAAGCTTCTTTTTTGAATTTATGAAGTTTTTATGTTGACACTTTGCAATGCTGTCATTAATATTTCGCCCCGTTGAAAGGCATGACGCTTCCCCCTTAGCTCAGTTGGTTAGAGCGACGGACTGTTAATCCGCAGGTCCCCCGTTCGAGTCGGGGAGGGGGAGCCAAGTTTTTCAATCATAAACGTTTCCCCCTTAGCTCAGTTGGTTAGAGCGACGGACTGTTAATCCGCAGGTCCCCCGTTCGAGTCGGGGAGGGGGAGCCAAGTTTATGAATATGATTGTTCCCCCTTAGCTCAGTTGGTTAGAGCGACGGACTGTTAATCCGCAGGTCCCCCGTTCGAGTCGGGGAGGGGGAGCCAAATCATAGCACCACACTACTCTATTTAGTTCCCCCTTAGCTCAGTTGGTTAGAGCGACGGACTGTTAATCCGCAGGTCCCCCGTTCGAGTCGGGGAGGGGGAGCCAACTCCGCGAATCTATTAAAATTTTATCTACTATTATTCGTCGATTGTATTAGAC
>NZ_JAKEVM010000023.1 GCF_022398475.1 Pseudoalteromonas shioyasakiensis
TCTTGATAGTTCGAATAGCCCAGAGTTAGTTAATCAGATCATTGATGATAATAAATATTTAATTGCTCAAACTCGCTACTGTTTTGGAAATTGCCATGATTGGGAAAAAGAGAACCTAACCTTTCAGGGTCTATTTATAGATACGATTAAAAACTACGCTAGATATTGTGGCAACCTTCCAGCTTCTGAGGGTTATCACCATGCTAAAGAGTTCGGCTTAATTGAACATAGTTTACAAGTAGCTGATTTGGCATTAAGGCAAGCAAAGTCTCAATTCCTCCCTCAAGAATTCCCTCTAGACATCGAGAGACAAAGAACAAAAAGATATCAGTACGCCGCATGGCTTTGCGGCTTAGTGCACGATGCAGGGAAGATGCAAACTGATATGGATATTTACGATAAAAGCAACCCAAATAATATCTGGATTCCAATTATAGAGGACCTTGTTAGTTGGAAAGAAAAAAACAAAATAACAAAAGTTGGCATTAGATGGAGAAAAGACAGAATTCATAAGGGGCATGAAGTTTCTCCGCAACCCATATTTCAACAAATCCTCACACCTGATGCAAAGAGGTACATAGGCACATGCCCTGGCAATTTGCTTGAAGATATAAGCACCACGCTTGCAAACTATCAAGGTATAGATGGCTATTTACAGAGAGCTGTTCGCTCAGCTGACTATGTTTCAACTGCGAAAGACATTCAAACAACTTGGGACAATGACCTTGGCGCAAGGAAGTCAGCATTACACGAGAAAATCCTCAAGCTAATGCAAGATAAGGCCAAAGTATGGCTAACAGAAGGTAAAGCTATTGCTATTGATAACGAGATATACCTTCGGTGGCCTGAATGCTTCAATGAGTTAGCAAAGGAAATGCATCAATCAGATCCAACTGTTCCTAACAACCCAAGTCTTTTGCGTGAAAAAATGATGGATAGGGGCATTCTTCGTAAGCAAGAAAAAACTGATTACGCGCTCTTTTTTGAAACAGTTACTAACCTGTCTGAGGGTATTGATTTACTCATCAGTAAAAATCTTAAGGGCGGTATTGGCGTTATTCGTCTGGAGTGGCCTTTATTTTTGCTTAAAGGTGAAGTTATTCCACCAAACCGTTACGGCCTATTAAAACTCGACATGGGGCTAAACGCAGTCATCTACTCAAGTGAGGGTTACCGATACATAAGCGAAGAAAATGTTATTGCTCATGAGGCTGCGGCTCACTTAAAAGCTAATAGTGATTCTCTAGAAATGAAAGTTGAGCATTCGGCAACAAAAAGCCCGCAAAAAAACGGCAAGCCTAATACCAGTAAAGCCAAAGGAGAAGCTACTGCGGAAGAGCCCATTAAGCCTAACAATCCATCTGAAAAAGCAAAAGCAGCTCAAAAGGATAGCCCAAACAAAGATAAACCTAAAAAGGAAAAACCAAAGAACACTAATGGTGAGCTATTTGCTCCAACCAACCAACAAAGTGCAAAGGTACCGGAAAAGCAAAATAACGAAACAACACTTAAAAAAGCAGCCCTAAAACCCAAGAGTGGCATTAAGGTGACTTCAACGACCAAAGCCATTGAGTTCATAAGGACATTAGAACCGATTTTAATCGATGGTCAAAACTACTACCTTGTTGATGATAAATGGAAAGACAACCTTGACGACAATCTAGAAAACGAACTTGAAAAAGCGGGGCTTATCGAAAGAAAGCCACCAGCATTAATTCGTTACTTCATCATCAATAAGCGTAAATACGTTAAAGCGAAGTCGCTTGAACCAAGTCAAAACCAAAAAGCTGAAAAAAAGCCGAAATCAAATGAAAATCAGGATAGTTCAGATGTAACCGCGGCTGATAATACATCTCAGAAAGCAAAGTTAGATATTGAATCTCTGCTTGCTATTGGCTTAACCCTTAAGACTGCTGAATTATTATTTGGAAACATTATTCACGAAAAAGTTGAGTTAAGAGACGGCTTTTTAATTGCACCTATAAGAGATAAGAAAACTCTTGTTAATGCCGTCACAAACAGCAAAGCCAGCGAAACAAATATCTTGTCGAGTTCAATCGTACAAGATAAGAATGACATACATATTAAGGTGAAACATGACGCAGGAACGTAGTAACCCATTATTCCACGAAAATTTATACCGACCTGTATATGAATTAAATAAGGCTTACGCCTCTTTAGCCGCTGGTGTTGTAACCTTTACTTCAAGCGTTATTGAGAGTGAAGGCCATATCGGTATGGTGGGTTTTGGAATCACTACAATACTCACCGCTCAATGTGGACACTACACTCTAAAGGCAATTCCACTAGTCAAACGCCAGTGCAAAATCTTCTTCAACAAGATTGAATTCGAGGATATAAAAGCAATACGTCAAGAGCACATGGCTAAAGAGAATATCCTAAATCCAAACAACAAAAAGAAGGGAAATAACAAGATATTCATTGGAAATGGATTTGAATGGGGCGTGGAGCATGCAAATCGTTCATATCAAATACAAGGATTATACTCTGACAAACAAGAAGTGAAGCTTCCACTATTTCTTAAACCATTCGTTAAAAAATGGCGTAAAGAAACGTTAAAGCTTGGCGGTAAGCCATGGATTGATGGTGTCGGGGATGCAGAAAGGCAATACGTAGATGCTGAAACGTTCTTTGGCCACTCTATGATTATGGGCAATGTTGGTACCGGTAAAACAACAATGTTCATTTTGCTTAGCCTCGCGATGATCCACAAAGGCTATACCGTCATTGTATTAGACCCAAAAAACGATTCATCTTGGCGCAAAGCTTTACAATTGGAAATGGAACATTTTGGTAAGGGCGAGCACTTCCACTACTTTCACCCTTCTAAACCATCTACATCTTGCACAATAGATCCGATTAAAAACTGGAATAGACCGACTGAGATAGCTGAACGTATCGCATCCATTATGGTTGAGTCGGGTAAAGAAGATAGCTTCATTCGATTCAACTGGAACGTCATAAACTCAACAGTTAACGCGATGCTTTATGCGGGCATACAACCACAAATCAAATCGATTGCTCGTTATGTGACAACAGGCAAAACCGCCTTAACTCAAAAGTGCCTTGAAAGACACTACGCTAAATGCTTAGGGGAAGATTGGGAGACTCAACTTAGCGCCAAAATGAGCTCTTTCGGGAAAACTCGTTTAGAGCAAATGCTAAATTACTATCAACAAGTTATATCTCAACAACATCAATCACCAGAAGTGGATGGCATAATTCAGTTGCTTACGCACAACGCCGAGCATATGCAAAAGATGACAGCTAATTTACTTCCTATTTTTAGCGTCCTTACATCTACACCTATGGATGAGCTTATATCACCAGAAGAGGCGATAGCAGAAAGCTTAGATGCGCGTGATGAGGATACTAGATACGATACAGCTGAAAGTGAAAGTATAGATTACACATCAAATCACATTGAAGGTGTATCAAAGAAATCAGGGAAAATAAGAGAGAAAGACAGTCGTTATGTAGACACTTCAGACATCGTTGAAAATGGAGGACTACTTTACATGGCACTTGATTCTCTCAGCGACACAAAGACAGCTGGTTATTTAAGTAAACTTGTTTTAGCTGACATTGCTGCTGTAGCAGGTTCACGATACAACTTCTCAGAAGGGAGAGGACGTCGAGTAGCGGTGTTTGTGGATGAAGTACATGCAGCGATTGCCGGGAATGATGCTCTTTTGAATTTATTAGCCCAAGGTCGTGCAGCATTTATGCAAATGTTTATTGCAACCCAAACTAAAGCTGATATTGAAGCTAAAACAGACCCAGCTACTGCAAACCGTGTATTAGGTCTGTGCAACAACTTCTTCTCTATGAGAGCAAACGACACATCAACTCAAGAATATGCTTCCAGCCAATTTGGTGAAGTGCCAATAACCAGCCAACAAATCACTTTAGGTCAAAGTTCAGGGAACACAAACGACATGACTGACTTTGGTTCTTCATACGCTGAGAGGCTTACACAACAAAACGACAAAGCATTTAACGAAAGCCTACTTGGTTCGTTGCCTATTTTACAATATGTAGCACGACTTGCTGACGGCAGAACAATCAAAGCTAAAGTACCGGTAATACAACGATGAGTAGAGAAAAAGTATATAAAATCCAAAGTAGATGCTACAAAAAAAGCAATGTGAATAATTCACTTTCAGAAGATAACAAGCACATATACTCGGTCATCTACAAGAAAGCACCTGCTGTGGAAGAAACACTTCGATATTTGTTAGATTTTATTGGGGATGAATTGAAGCATCCACAACAAGATGTAGATCTATTTAATCACATCATTAACAAAGCTGGTCAGCACTCTCTTGTACATAATTCACATCTGAGCCGAGCAGAGTTTTTTAAAGCCTTTCTCTTCACGGTTACAAGTGAACTTACAGCCGTACTCGATGTTATGGTCTACACAGGGGGCTCAGGCTCGTGTATTGCAGTATGGGACCCACTCTTAGAGACAATCAGCCAGTTTCTCATCACGCACAAGAACTCAGCAATACGCGCTAAACCAAACTTGATTGAAAAAGAGTTAAATCAAGAATCATTATTGATGATACAGCACTTTCTAATGAGCAAGATTGTGAAGCGTTCACACCTGTTCTATTTCGGCATTCCTAATTTCGATGAAAATAAAACCCTTACATTCAAGGAGGCGTTTTCGTCATGATTTATGAGAATGACAGCGAAGACCTGTATAAGGATAAGTCTGGAGAGCAAAATAGAAAAAAAGAATACTCAAAGTTATTCATCTTTATTCTATTTGCGTTAGCAGCACAGGTTCTTGCTTTAAACCCCACCAGCTTTAACAAAATGCTAGAAAATGAAGTTAAAGCGAGCTACAAGGCCATCGGTGAAAAAAATTGGCTTAACCTTACAGATGCATCGTATAGGCACTACAACACAATCATTGTGAGGTCAGGATTTAAGCAGTATTTCTTAGACAAAGTAAATCGAGATACAGACGATAAAAACCCTTTAGCCAGGCTAACAGCAAAACTTTTGCCTTTAGTGAAAAGAGTAATAAACAACATACAAACGCTTACATACCAAACCTTACACAGAGCAAACCTTTTAATGATTTGGCTTTATATTTTAGTGCCATTCGCTCTTGCTCAACTAGTTATTGGTGTTTATAGCTGGAGAATTAGGGCTTATACATTCGGTAACAAAACAAAGACTCGTATGTTAGTTATTAAGAAGCTAATCAAAGGTATTTTAGTAGGTGTCATTGTCTATTTCGCCCTACCCAACTTTTACCCCACAGCGGGGGCATACATACCTTTTATTGCTTTATTATTTGCATCATTCCTAACATCTAGATACATAGCAACACTGCAAAAGCATATATAATTCAAGCAAGGTCACACCTGCACAAAAAGCTGGCCATAATTGGCCAGCTAATCCCTGAAATTATATTGCCAACTTAGGAACGCAGCTCATTTGCTGTACTTGAGTTATCACTTGCTTTATCCTTTTTCGCATCAGGCCGACATATTTCCCTTAAGTTAACATTAATATTGCAGTCATTTGAAACGGAAAAACATTAGAGGCGTAAAATGCATAATCATGACAAAGAGAGCCGAATAGGTTGGACATTTTTTCTAAATGTATCCTTCACAATAGTAGAATTCATAGGTGGCTGGTTAACTAATAGCACCGCTATTATGGCTGATGCTGTGCATGATCTTGGCGATAGCCTTTCAATAGGTTTTGCGTGGATTTTAAGCCGCTTTTCCGATAAAAAGCCATCTGATAGATTTAGCTACGGTTATAAACGGTTATCCCTATTTGGTGCATTAGTAAATAGTCTTGTGTTAGTTGTTGGTTCAATATGGATTTTGTTTGAAGCAACTCCAAGGCTATTCAACCCTGAAATGCCTATGATTGAAGGAATGCTAGGGTTAGCATTATTAGGAGTCACAGTAAATGGCTATGCTGTTTACAAATTAAGAGCTGGAAAAACGTTAAATGAACGAGTCCTAACATGGCACCTCCTAGAAGATGTTTTAGGTTGGGTCGCAGTTTTAATCGTTTCAATTGTGCTACTTTTTGTGGAGCTGCCTATATTGGATCCATTGCTGTCAATATGCTTTACACTATTCATTTTATTTAATGTTCTCAAAAACCTAAAAGCTACATTGTTACTGTTCCTCCAAGGAACACCTGATCAAAAATCTCACGATGATATCGAAGACGTTTTAACTAGAATCCCTGAAGTTCTAGGAGTCCACCATATGCATTTTTGGTCATTAGACGGTGAAAAACATGTACTGACAGCTCATTTAGAATTAGCTCAGAACTATGATATTGAAAAGCTTCTCGAATTAAAAAGCATAATAGCAGAGGAACTTTTTCATTTTAACTTGTCTCACACAACTATTGAATTTGAGTTTCCAGGTGAAGTCTGCCGAGATAATGGGGAATAAAAACTAGCTGATGCAACCGTTTTCTGGTATGTTGTATGCGCTAGTTTTGAAAGGTGATTAAATTGAATTTTACCGGTGTTATCAAATTGCTATTAGTTGTTTCGATTGTTTTACAATCGTTAGCTGCTGTCGCGTCTGCTACATCTCAATTTCATCAAATAGATATTGATCACATTCAAACTCAACATGAACATAAAAATGATATAAGCAGCAATGGTGAAGAAATTAGTGAAGACGGTCATAATATTAGTGACTGTCATCACTGTGGCCATTGCAGTGGAAGTCATCTCTCTTGGGTTATCATTGATAATATTAATATTTCCGTTCCACTAACCACTATCAATAATATTCCTAATAAATTCGACCAAACAAAAGAATATTTAGACGCTATTTTGCGCCCTCCTATATCTTAATCATATTAAATATTTAACTGCCCTAATAGTCATCTATAGCAGATGAATGGGTTTGATTAACTAATAAATAGATTAAGAGTCTTATGTATAAATATGTAAAACATTCAGGTGTATTCCTGACTTTAACCGTGGCTGTGAGTTTTACCAGTATAGCTTACAGTAAACAAGAAAACGTTTCGTGGATAGACACTCAAATAAACAAAGATCCTGAAGTTATTGAAGCGAAAGAATTACTAAAAGCAAGTGATTATCGGGCAAGAAGCCTAACTCAGGCGATTTATAACCCCGATTTTGAAGCTAGTTTCGAGAAGGAAGGTGACTTTAACAATTATTCAATCGGATTAAGTCAAACAATAGATTTATGGGATAAACGTACTATCAATGATTCAATTGGTAAAATCGCATTTTATGCTAGCCAGCAGCAATTATTGGATTTACTAGAATCCAAAAAAGCTAATGCAATTCAGGCCATCGTTACATGGCAGGCAGCCAAAGAAGCATCTTTGCTCGTCATTGAAAGAGAAAAGCAACTCAAAACTTTACTCAATATTGTAGAAGAGAAGCTAGATGCAGGAATTCTTGAGCCTTTAGATGCGGAGTTAGTTTATTTAAACCTATCACAAGTTTTCATTCAGATAGCTGAATATCAGACTGCCTTGAAAACTGCTGAAGTAAAAGTTCGAGAATTATTACCAGATTGGACACCAGAACTCCAAAACAAGCTTTCTTTTTCAATTGATATTGAAAACTACACATTCAAGAAAGAATGGATTGAACAGCACCCAACTGTTCTTCAAGCAAAAGCTCTATGGCACGAACAGAAGTTAAAAGCCCAACTAACTTCCATAGAGTATAAAGCAAATCCCACCATTGGGGTTAGCGCAGGAAAAAATAATGACGAGAATATAGTTGGTCTAACTTTTTCTATGCCTATGAACATTAGAAACAACTACTCTGATGTAATGAAAGCTGCCAATTTAGAAGCCATAGCAGCAGAGGCAAATTTCCAATCAAAATATCGAAGTCAAACTTTTGAAGCTCAAGCTAAATTTGAATCACTGATCACAAATAAAAAGTACTTTGAAAGGTGGAAAAACCTTATGCAAAACAGATTAGGTAATAGTTTGAGTTTGCTAAATGCTAGGTGGGAAGCTGGAGATATAAACACTTCGGATTATTTATTCGCGTTTAGCCAGCGGACCGAAGGACTACTCTCAGGCATTCAACTAAAGAAACAATTCAAGCTTTCCGAAGTATCTTTTATTCAAAGCATTGGACAAATTTCCAAATTTGAAATTTAGGCATTCAGTTCAACTAGTGAAGATTTTTCAAATTTAAAAAGAATTATAGGTAAATGATATGAAAACAGTAATCAAAAGTAAAATTCTAATATTAGCAATTGGAAGTATTTTTCTTGAGCTTTTATCATACAATAAAGTTTATGCTCTTACTCTCAACACTGAAAATAAAACAAGTGTCCAACGTCAACAGGAAGTAGACAAACATAAGCATGATAATGAACAAGAACATAAGCATTCAGAAAACAAACATGATGATGATTTAACACATCAAAATAACCCACTAAACAATCTAAAAAAGGATGAAACCGAAGATGAACATGAAGAAGGTATAACATTAAACCCTCAAAAATTGTCGTTAGCAACCATCAAAGTGGACAGTATTAACCCAGAATACCATTTTAGTACCGTTTATGCGCCCGGAGAGATAAAAGCAAATGGCTACAGTAGTTACGTTGTTTCACCAAGAACAGAATCTGTCATTATTAGCCGCCATGCTACCCTAGGTGAGCATGTTGAAATAGGACAAACATTAGTTACTTTATTTAGTGAGACTGTAGCACAGGCACAAGCTGATTACCTAATAGCCTCAACAGAGTGGCAAAGAATAAGAACACTAGGTAGTAAAACCGTCAGTGAAAGTCGCTTGTTACAAGCACAAACTACATACAACGCCACATATAGTAAGCTCATCGCTTTAGGCTTAACTGAAAAGTCGATCGCTAGAATTTCAAACAAAGATATTAATACATTTGGTCAATACTCATTCATAGCTCCGCGTGAAGGTGTTGTCTTACAGGATGACTTTATTCAAGGCCAACGCGTTGCAGCTGGTGATACGATTATGATGATAGCCGATGAAGAGCAATTGTGGGTTGAGGCAAAAGTTTCACCAAATAAAAATTTGCAAGTATCTATAGATTCTGAAGCTTACGTTACTTTTGAAGGTCAAGCGTATAATGCAAAAGTAATTCAAGAAGCACACACCATAGACCCTATAACTAGAACACGAATAATTCGACTTGCAGTTAACAATGAAGACGACAAACTTCATTCTGGTATGTTCGTAAAGGTTAATTTCAAGTTTGCAACTCAAGATAAAGTGATGGCTGTGCCAGAAGACGCTCTAATCCGAAGCGCGGATGGTGATTGGACTGTTTTCGTCGAAGGTCATCCAGGTGAGTTTAAAGCAACAGAAATAAAATTGGGTAGAGCTTTAGGAAATTTGAGAGAAATTATAGGCTTAGATAGTGGAACCCGTATTGTGACCAAAGGAGCCTTCTTTGTTGCATCTGAAATTGCTAAAAGCGGATTTGATCCGCACAATCACTAAGGAGAACGGGTATGTTTAATCGTATAATAGACTTTTCTATAAATAATCGGCTCCTCATTATATTAGCTTTAATCGCTACAGTTGTAAGCGCGATTATGATGATTCCAAAACTAAATTTGGATGCATTTCCTGATGTGACTAATGTACAAGTTGCCGTAAATACAGAAGCTCCCGGACTCGCAGCAGAAGAAGTAGAGCAACTTATTACTTATCCGATAGAAGCCGTTATGTACGCTTTGCCAGACGTTGAGCAAGTACGCTCTATCTCCAAAACAGGTTTGTCTGGCGTGACTGTCGTGTTTAAAGAAGGTACTGATATCTACTTTGCAAGGCAGTTAGTCTTTGAGCGGCTTCAAGCTGCCAAGGAGCTTATACCTGAAGGAGTCGGTACGCCTGAAATGGGACCTAACACATCTGGTCTAGGTCAAGTGTTTCAATACCTTTTGATATCTAGCTATGATACTGGATATGATGCGATGTCACTTAGAAGCCTAAATGACTGGATTGTCAAATTATTACTCATGCCTGTAGATGGTGTTACAGATGTTTTATCTTTCGGTGGTAGTGTTAAGCAATATCAAGTTAATGTTGAACCATCTAAACTCTTATCGTATGAGTTAACACAAGAGGATATAGTTAAAGCGCTTGATGCAAATAATGCCAATGTTGGTGGCTGGTACATGAATAGAGGACAAGAGCAACTCGTCATTCGAGGCACAGGTTGGTTTGAAAGTGGCGAAGCTGGCATCACAAATATTAAGCAAGTTCCAGTTAAGACACTAGACGGAGCTGTTGTCACAATATCAGATGTTGCCAAAGTCGAAATTGGTAGTGAGATTCGACAAGGCGCTGTCACAATGACTAGAAGGAACGAAAATGGGCAAGTTGAAAGCTTAGGTGAAGTTGTTTCTGGTATTGTGCTTAAAAGAATGGGGTCAAATACAAAAGCTACTATTGACGGCATAAACGCAAGAATTCCATTAATTAATCAAGCCCTGCCTGAAGGAGTTAGATTCGAACCTTTCTATGATCAAGCTGATTTAATAGAACAAGCTGTAAACACCGTCGTTAATGCTCTGATACTAGCGTTTATTTTCATCTGTATTGTTCTTGCATTATTTTTGATGAACTTAAGAGCAACCTTTCTTGTTCTCATCTCAATCCCAATTTCTATTGGAATTGCATTAATGATAATGTCTTGGTGGGGGATCTCTGCAAACCTGATGTCTTTGGGAGGCATTGCAGTAGCAATCGGAATGTTAGTAGACGGCTCTGTGGTAATGGTTGAAAATATGTTTAAGCATTTGAATACACCTGACCCCGCTCACGCAGAAAGTGTGAAAAAACGCGTTTCTTTATCGGATAACGATCCACATGATGTAGAAAACGATGTTCACGGTATTAAATTACGTCTTAAACAAGCCGGAAAAGAAGTTGCTCGCCCAGTATTCTTTGCTGCTTCGATCATTTTAGTTGTGTTCACGCCACTATTTAGCTTTGAAGGTGTTGAAGCCAAGCTATTCCAACCAATGGCAGTAAGCATCATCTTAGCCGTTATATCAGCTATCGTAGTTGCTCTTTTCATTGTCCCTGCATTAGCTACCTACATGTTTCACAAAGGTGTGAAAGAAAGAGAAAGTTTTGTATTACAACCTTTAGATAAGATATATAGGAAAGGGCTTAAATTCGCACTTAATCGCACGAAGCTGGTTGTTTCAATATCAATAATTCTAGTGGTTTCTGCTTTCGCTACAATCCCCTACATAGGAACTGAATTTGTTCCAGAGCTGGAGGAAGGAACAATAAATTTAAGAGTAACACTTGCTCCTTCATCAAGCTTAGACACCGCTTTGACGGTAGCTCCTATTCTAGAAGAAAAACTGTTGGCATTCCCAGAAGTCACATATGCTTTAAGTCGTATTGGTAGAGCTGAAATAGGAGGTGATCCTGAACCAGTGAACAATATTGAAATTTATATTGGTCTAAAACCAACATCTGATTGGACAAGTGCAACAAACCGCTATGAACTGCAAGAAAAAATGGAGAGGTCATTAGAAGAATATCCGGGCCTGTTACTTAATTTTTCTCAGCCCATTTCAACTCGTGTAGATGAACTATTATCAGGTGTAAAAGCTCAGCTAGCGATTAAATTATTCGGCCCAGACCTTAATATATTGTCAACAAAAGGCCAAGAAATTGAAACAGTAATAAGTGGTATCGAAGGAGCTAGAGATGTTGCATTGGAGCAAATTGCAGGCGAAGCTCAACTTGTTGTAAAGCCCAATAGACAAGAACTTTCACGGTTTGGTCTGTCAGTTAGCGATATAATGGAAGTTGTACAAGATGGCATAGGCGGTGTTGAAGCTGGACAGATCATCAATGGCAATGAGCGTTACGATATATACGTGCGCATCAAGGAAGAATATCGCCAAAATAAGGATGCTATTGCTGATATACGCGTCCAGTCTCCTACTGGTGCTTGGGTTAGATTAGGTGATGTTTCTTCAGTTTCGTATGAATCAGGACCTCCACAAGTAAGAAGAGATGACGTTCAAAGGCGCGTTGTTATTCAAGCAAATGTGCAAGATAGAGATATGGGGAGTGTTGTTTCAGATATCAGAAAAGCAATTACTGATAAGGTAGATTTACCTGCTGGCTATTCTGTTTCTATCGGGGGGCAATTCGAAAGCCAGCAACGTGCTCAAAATAGATTGGCTATCGTTGTCCCACTTTCACTTGCTCTAATAGCATTATTACTTTATTTCGCTTTTGGCTCTGTTGGCCAAGCAATGCTCATATTAGTAAACGTTCCTCTTGCTGTGATAGGTGGGGTATTCTCTTTATATTTATCTGGGCAATACCTATCTGTACCAAGTTCCGTTGGGTTTATTACACTATTTGGCGTTGCTGTACTAAACGGTGTAGTGATGGTCGAGAGTATTAATCAGCGAATTAGAGATGGCATAGAAGTTAATAAGGCTGTATTTGACGGAGCTATATCGCGTTTAAGACCTGTTCTTATGACAGCAATAACATCTGCTTTAGGTTTAATACCGATGTTAATGTCCAATGGCGTTGGAGCGGAAATTCAGAGGCCGTTAGCAAGTGTTATCGTGGGAGGATTAGTAACTGCAACACTACTTACATTATTTGTTTTACCTGTTTTATTTAACTGGTTTTCAAAAGCAAAAATAAAAGAGCTATCGCGATAATTTTATCACCACTAGCTTTCAAGTCACCATGCTAATAATAGCGTGGTGACTTTTTTAAGTACGCAATAGCATTACACTATTCTAAAGCTATAGCTAGCTTATCGATACTGATTTATTGTTAATTTAGATAGTTTCATCTAAATAATTTCACTGGATTCTGCCTTCTTTAATTACTTGATTGCATGTTATAGATCTTAGCAATCAGTCAGTTAAACTAAATGAATTTGCAGAATTTTTACCATTAGAATTCCTTACCTATGACTTTAATAAAAAAACTTCACTTTCTTTCTGAGTAATGGAATTTATTTCTGAGTATTGATGGTTATATGCAGAGTGTACATAGCTTATCAAAGAGCTCAGACTTAATGTGATGATATTGAGCTAAAACTTTACGTTGTGTTTTAATAGGGATATATGTCGTTAGGGTGAAACTTTATTATTTGAAATCTAGGCCAATCTGACAGAGTCTCCAGTTCAGTATGAAACTCTATTTTCCCATCTTCAAATTTCCAAACAAAAACACAGGCCCTAGAACACCGCTTAGTATGAAACTATATTGCGGGGCTACAATACAAAACTCAACAAGTGTAGTGTTACGCTGATCTATGCACGTGATCACCAGTTTAACATCTGAGAATGCTTCTTCCTGAAAAACGCTGCAATCTACATCTAAAACTTTAGCTGAAAATTTATCACCAAACTTTTTTGCCGTTGCTTGGGATTTTAAAAAAATCTCGACCCGCTATGATAAGATCGTCAGAATAATCCTTAGCCAATTCTGCTACAATAAAGTGCCCTACATTTCCACAACCACCTACAATAAGAATTTTGGTTCTGATCTTCATTGCTTATCGGCTTGTTTAAAATAGAGTTGCTCAACCTTGATGATGCTTTTATAACTTGCAATACTGACATCAAAACCCGTATGTTGACTCAAATAATCTCGAAATGTTTCGCTCGCTTCAGGGTCGCCATGCACAAGTTGTATGGGTGTGTTTTTACTTAATGGTGACGACAATAACCATTGAGTTAATTCTTTAAAATCACCATGGCCAGACAATCCATGTACCACTTCTACATCTGCTTTCACTGGGAGCCATTTGCCATGAATCTTAATTGTATCTACGCCGGACAACATTTTTCCACCCCTAGTTCCTCCAGACTGATAACCAGTAAATAAAACAGTAGTGCGACTGTTTCCCACAAGTCTCTTAAGATGGTGAAGGATACGCCCTCCTGTCACCATACCACTTCCTGCAATGATAATGTGCGGCATGGCGACTTCCGATAAAGATTTAGACTCATCTACAGTTCGCACAAAAGACGCAACATTACACATCTTGTGACAATTTTCTTTTGAAAGCTTAATTAATTCATTGTACTGACAGTAAAAATCAAAAACATTAATCGCCATAGGGCTATCAAGGAATATAGGAATTTTCGGAATTCTTTTTTGCTCAATCAGGATCGCAAGAATATGTTGAATTACTTCTGTTCTGCCAACAGCAAAGCTGGGAATAAGGGTGACACCTCCTTTTTTCACCGTTTTATTGATAATATCTGCAACTTGATCATAAGGGTCATCAGTAGAGTGCTCCCGATTACCGTAAGTAGATTCGAGCAATAACAAATCCAATTTAGGTAATGCTTTAGGAGGCGGCATTAACAGATCATTAGTACGGCCAACATCGCCTGAAAACCCAATAGTTTTTCCATTTGCTTTTAAAATAATACTGGCAGCCCCGAGAATATGGCCTGCAGGTTGCAGATAAAAGGTGATATCGCCGACTACAGTTTCTTCTTCAAAGTCAACCGTTTCAAAAATAGATAAGCTATCTCGAGCCGTTTGCTTATCATACAAAGGTTCGGGCGTTTCATGTTTACTAAGTTTATGCTTACTATAAAACTTGGCATCGTCTTCTTGAATATGTCCACTATCCGGCAACAAGATAGAACAAAGCCCTAATGTTGCACCGTGGGTGTACACTAGTCCACGATAGCCTTGTTTGTAAATGGCTGGAATAAACCCTGAATGATCCAAATGGGCATGCGTTAAAACAATGCCATCTAATTCATTAATATTTAGGGGTAATGGCTCTCGGTTCCGCTTTCTTAACCATTTATAGCCTTGGTATAAACCACAATCAATTAACAATTTTGTCGTGGCTGTTTCGACTAGATACTTAGATCCTGTAACTGTTCCAGTACCACCTAAAAATGTAATTTTCATATTGATACTCTCTTAACTTTTGACAAGCATTCAATAACAGGTTCAACAAGCACGGAAGAAATATCTACATCATTTGAAGGATGAGTGATGGTATTTGTTGTAATAAGTGATAATAAACCCGATTCCAGCAAAATTTGATCAACGCCATCAGCAAATATTCCGTGGACAGCAGCACACTTAATATCTTTAATTCCCTTTTTCTTCAGGGCTGAAATACAGCTTAATATCGTTTGTCCACTAGAAATAACATCATCTATTATTACAGCAGTTAGGCCAGCTTGAGCACTAAGATCTGGCAACGACACTTCTACATCACGGTCACCTTTCCTATTCTTTTCGCCAATTACGAAAGAGTGACCACTTACTTTGGCAATACTAATGATCCATTGTTCACTCTCTGAATCAGGACCAACTAAAAACAAATTTGACTGTCCTTTAAGCCATTGAGCTAGAACTGGTGCTCCTTGTACCACAACGCTAGGCACAGAATATATTTCATCCAAGGAGTGATAACGGTGCAAATGTGGATCTACTGTCACTAAGTAATCTATGTGCTTAGAAATAGATTTTGCGAATAGCTTGGATGTGATAGCTTCTCCATCTATGAATCGTCTGTCTTGCCGCATATAACTGAGATAAGGTGCTACCAAACCGACAGATTTAGCACCTAACTCTTTCAATGTATCAAGCAAGAAAATGAGAGGTAGGTACTTTTTGTTAGGGTGGGATAAGTCTGCTACTACAATGCAATGACTATTTTCTAAATTACTTTCAATGCGCAGATAAGACTCACCATCCGGAAAATTACGTGAACTGTATTGACCTAGATAACCACCTAACTTCTCACTTAAGCTAGCAGCTAATAAATCTGAATTTAATGAGAAAACAATAACTTTTTTTGTTAAGGAATTCATAAACTATCCTTGAATTTTGAACATATCTAAATTGTTTAGGTAATAATCTAGTGCGTAACTCATTTCACCTTGGCTATCACTAAATAACGTAAATAAAGGTTCTCCATCAACTACCTGATTACCGACATTAGTATGCAGTCTCAAACCTGAATTTAAAGAGAAAGGAGCACCAGCGAGCTTAGCAAGACGAGCAAGTTTACGGTTATCAATTGCTTCAAGTACCCCACTGGTACTGGCTAGCTCTTGATGACTATATTTTGAATTGGTTAACTCTTTTATTTGACCTTGTAATGCTCTAATTTTGTTAAATTGCTTTAAAGCTTGACCACTTTCTAAAATTGACCTTGCACGAAGCAGCCCTGATTCCAGCCCTTCTCCATCATCCATATCAAACAAGTTTGCAGCCAAAATAAGTGAGCGTTCCCTTAGATCACTTGGGGCATCGTCTCTACAATTTAGAACGGCCAAGATATCCTTTGCCTCTTGACCAGGGCCAATGCCATACCCTACGGGTTTCGAACCATCAGTAATCAAACATCTAACGTTGATACCACACGCTTCACCTACTTGAGTGAATAGCATTGCTAATCGCTCAGCATCCTCCCTCATTCGAACTTTGGCAGTTTCTCCTACTGGAATATCAATGATGACATGTGTTGAACCCGCAGCAATCTTTTTAGATAAGACCGATGCAATAAGCTGACCTTCACCATCTAGATCTAATGCTCGTTCTATACGAATAAGCATGTCATCTGCTGGACTAAGGTTTACAGCTCCACCCCAAGCCAAACAAGCTCCCGTATTGTTAACAACTCTTTTAATTTCCTCCATACTCAAACTAACACTTGTTAAGCTCTGCATAGTATCTGCTGTGCCTGCTGGGGAAGTGATAGCTCTTGATGATGTCTTTGGAATGATCAAACCAGCAGCACTCACAATAGAAACAACCAATGGCGTTGTTCTATTACCCGGTAAGCCTCCAATACAGTGTTTATCAAACACTTTATGATGGTTTTCCCACTCTAGCACTTTTCCACAACTAACCATCGCTTTAGTTAAAGATATGATTTCATCACTACTTAGTCTTTTTCCAGCACAAACGCTTAAGAAGCTAGCAATTTCTATATCGCTAAAATTATGCGCACTAATATCGGCAATAATTTGAGATATTTCTTCGTAGCTCAATTTAAAACCAAAGATCTTTTTTCTTACAAACCCCAAAGAATTGACCACGGGAGCATGAGCTATTCGCAAAGGTTGCCCTTCAATTGCATCTAACCCAGCCATAACAATATCGGATAAACCTATTTGATATGAAGACAATGTGTCGTTTCGAACAACGTTTAATGTTGCGATTAGTTTGTTATTATTCGCTTCTACTAAAACACGGGCATTTGAACTAAACCCTTCAGCACGGCAAATATGACAGTCTTGCCGCATGTAGACGACAGGCTCTTGGTGAGTATCAATCCCCATATCATATGCATTAAGGATATGTTTTTTTATTTTCATTACACTCTCGTTTGTTATTTAACACAACAACACAATCTAGAATGAAATGGCAGGACAAATGCAATTTTCTTTACAGCCCTACCATATTTGGACGTTTTTCTGAAAGACTCTTTACTCTTCAAGTTCAACCATGTCTTTAGCCTCGATGTCACCAGATAGGAGCTTTACTGTGGCAAAGTGATCATTAACGATCTCTGTAATTTGTACCGTACCCACTTTTTCAATGGTGTACGAATCTTCACCTTCATCAGGTGCTATTACCTCAAGAAAACGAATAACACTGTATTTTTGTCCTACTTCGGCACCATGTTTAGCACCAATACAAATAAGAGTTCTACCTGTAGACTGCTCAACCACTTGGCCCCTCATGAAATTTTTATGATAAAAAGGAGTATTAGAACAACCTGCTAAAAAGAAGCCAAATACAAATATCAGTAGAATTTTCACATTGATTGTTTTCATTATTTTTTCCTCATCTAACTTATAAATTGATTGAACTTACTTATTTTTCCGACTTGCACTCGGAGGAACTTTGTGACAACTCCACGGCTTATGTTCTGAATTATCTTTTACGTTTTGATCAACAAATTTGTAGTAGCTTTCTTTGGTATGTGTCCACCAATCATCATGAACATCGGCACCATGTTTACGAATCACTTCCTCTATCCCATCAAGGCTTATATTTACAGCATCGTAAGCTAGGTGAATTTCACCTTCTTTTATGTTGTAACTGACTTCATCTATACCAAAAAGCTGATCAATTTCTTTGACTAACTCATCACACTTTTCTTCTGTGACATTACTCAATCTCAAATTGCGAACAACTAAGTTCTGCTCTCTAACGCCAACTCTATGCTCTAAATCACTCATAACTTATCTCCTAATGTGAGTGTGAATGTTGTGGGTTAATACCTTTCATTTCTGCCATCTTTTCTCTCATTTTAAGCATCATGTTTTCCATCATTTCCAGGTGATGTTCAGCCATCTTGACTTGCTTTTCCACTGACATTACTTCCACGTTGTTGTGCATGCATTGCATCATCTTCATCATTGAGCTGTAATATTCAGCCAACATCAGCTTTTGCTTTACAGGATTACTTTCAGCTTTGATGGCAAGAACTTCCTTTTTCATTTCCACCATCTTTTTATTCATTGTTCCCATGTTCTCATGTGACATTGCTATGCTTTGATGCATATCAGCTTTGTTCGCACCTTCATGTTTATGCTCATTGTTTTGGGAAAATGAGCTAGTGGTTACCAGTAGTGAACCAATAAATAAAACTGATTTAGTTAACGTTTTCATGATTTTTACCTTCTACACTTTTATTAAAATTTGGGATCCAACTTGGTGTCGACTTCATATACCTGTGGTACTCCGAACCAAATTCAGCAATCGCTTGTGCTTCTTCGCGTTTCGCTAGTTTGAAGTAAACAACGACTAAGATCGGAAACATCGCAAGTGTTGGGATTGTCGGCCATTGCAATAAAAAGCCAAACATAATTAGAATGAAAGCTACATACTGTGGGTGGCGACACCTTGCATACCATCCAGTTGTAGCCAATTGATGATGTTTTTGAGCATGATGCAATACGTTCCATGCTGACGACAGCATGAAGAAACCAGCAGCTATAAATACCATGCTAGCAATATGCAATGGATCCCAATGGGCATTACCTTCAAAACCAAAGAAAGTATGTAATAAGTGCCCATTCTCGTGTGCAAAGAAATTTACTTCTGGATAGGTTTCTGTCAGCCACCCCGACAGAAAATAGATAGTTAAAGGAAAGCCATACATTTCAGTAAATAGGGCGACGACAAAAGCAGAGAATGCACCAAGACTTCGCCAATCAGTTGATGTTTTTGGCTTTACGAAACTAAAGGCAAAGAAGATAAATATTGCCGAATTTAGTATCACCATTGACCATAAGCCATAATCATATGTCTCATTCATTATCGTTCTCCTTGTGATGAGATTCTTTTCGTCCTTCCTCTAACCCTTGTATGTAGCCATCTCGAAAGGCGGTATTTTTTTCTGTGAGTTCTTGAAAGTTCTCCTCCTTTTTCTCATCAGGTGCATGCGAATGATCGTGACCATGTTTACCATGACTTCCATGCATAAAAACGTGCATCAACGGGCACAATAATAAAATCAAATAAGGAAGAAATTGCACAACATGTTGACCATGTTCAAAGATTAAAAAATAGGTAGCTGCTGCAATAAGCAATAATGCAGCCCATCCTGTCGGTGTTGACCAAAATTTTGGGTGTTCATTTTTCATGTTGGCCTCCGATAGACCGTAAATCTTGCGCTGAAGCTTCAGACTTAGAATTTATCCAGAAGAGATTATCCACAGGGGAGATACTAACTAGTCCTTCTCCTTCAACGTTGGTATATGCTGCATCAAGCAAAGCTTTAGCAACATGTTCTGCATCATCGAAGGCAACATAAATGGTCATCACTAAATGTTCAGATAAGTGATTTCTGTTATACGTATCAGCATATGCCCCTCTTCCCATCGCTTTATGTAAGGTAAAGCCTTTATAGCCATGTGAAAGTAATGCCTCTTCCACTCTTGCCAGTACCATTTCATCAAAAATGGCGGTTACTTTTTTCATATTCATAAGCCCCCCTACACGACCTTCAATACACCGCGATACATTTGCATCTGACAGTGAAACTCATGCTCTCCCGGTGATAAGTTCAATAGGGTAATTTGAGTAATTTCATTCAATTTAAGCTGTTCGCTTATATCCAATGAAGGAATAAGCATTGTTTCAGCGCAGGGTGATTGATCTTTGCGCATAAACTTCAGGGTGACAGGTTGGCTAGCAGACACCTGAATTGAGGATGGGGAATACACGCCATCCCTCACTTCAATGAGTACTTCACTACCTTGAACGATTGTTTTATTGGGTTTATATAGCCAAAACCACCAAACAATCAGCGCGATTAACATTAAGCCTAATAAGTTAATTATCATCATTGTGATTCTCCTTAATGCTATTTAGCTTTGAACCAGCGAAGTCGATTCGCATTTGACACAACGGTCAATGACGAAAACGCCATTGCTGCCCCCGCTATAACAGGACTAAGTAGAATGCCAAAGAAAGGATATAAAACACCTGCTGCAAAAGGTACGCCTGCTACGTTGTAAATAAATGCGCCAAATAAATTTTGTTTGATATTACGTAAAGTCGCTTTACTTACCGCTATGGCATCGGCAAGACCATGCAATGAACCGCGCATCAAGGTAATGTCCGCACTTTCTATGGCTACGTCTGTACCTGTGCCTATAGCGAAACCAACATCAGCTAACGCTAGTGCCGGAGCATCGTTGATGCCATCACCTGTCATACCAACAATTTTGCCACTCTCTTGTAACTTTTTAACCTTATTAGCTTTATCTTCTGGTAGCACTTCAGCAAGAAATTCACTTATACCCGCTTTTTTAGCAACAGCGGCTGCGGTTTCCTTGTTATCACCTGTAAGCATGATGACGCGTATACCATTAGCCTGAAGACGTTTGATAGCGGAGATAGAGTCTGACTTAATAGGATCTGCAACAGCAATAATTGCTGCCAATTCGCCATTAACAGCAAAGTACATTGGTGTTTTAGCTTCTTTTGCTAAAGACTGGGCTTTTCCAACAAAGCCAGTAAGATCTATTCCTTTTAACTTCATTAGTTTATCGTTGCCGAAAAGTAATACTTTATTCTCACAACGTGCTTCAACACCAAAGCCTGTAATGGCGTTAAAGGCTTTGATGTTTAGCAGTTCGATATTTTTCTCTAACGCACTTTCAACTATCGCTTGAGCCAATGGATGCTCCGAACCACTCTCTAAACTTGCAGCAAGCTGTAACACGTCATTTTCGTCTGTACCCTTTGCTAAAACAATATCGGTTACCTTCGGTGATCCTTCAGTAATGGTGCCCGTTTTATCTAAAATCATGGCTGTGATTTTAGAAGCGGTTTGCAGTGCTTCGCCGTTTCGAATAAGTACACCAGCTTCTGCTGCCTTTCCTACTCCGACCATGACAGACATAGGAGTTGCTAAGCCCAAAGCACATGGGCAGGCAATAATTAGTACGGTAGTAGCTGAAACGATGGCAAAAGCAATGGCAGGCTCAGGGCCAAAGTTAAGCCAAGCTAGAGCACTTAATACTGAGATGATCATGACAACAGGAACGAAATAAGCGGAAATCACATCGGCCAAGCGACCAATAGGAAGTTTAGAATTTTGCGCTCGTTTCACCATATTAATGATCTGAGCAAGCGCGGTATCTTTACCAACGCGTGTCGCTCTAAACAAAATCATGCCTGACTTGTTCAAAGTACCAGCGACAACCTCATCTTCTTCGGCTTTCTCAACAGGCATAGGTTCGCCAGTAAGCATGGACTCATCAATAGAGGTATGTCCTTCCAACACTACACCATCTACGGGAATTTTTTCACCTGGCTTTACTTTCACAACATCATGAAGCAAAACCTGTTCGATACCTATCTGAACCTCTTTATTATCACGAACTACCGTTGCTGTTTTCGCCTGCAATCCAATAAGACGTTTGATAGCTTCAGAGGTTTTTCCTCTGGCTTTTATTTCTAATGCCAAACCTAAATCAATTAATCCAATAATCATCGCGGTGGCTTCAAAATAGACATGCCGTGCCATCAATGGAACTGAGTCAGGTGCAAACACAACAACCATTGAATACACCCAAGCCGTGCCTGTTCCTAAAGCTATTAGAGTGTCCATATTGGCTGAATGATTTTTGAAGCTCTTCCAAGCACCTATATAGAAATGCTTGCCCGAAAAATACATAACACCAAAAGTTAAAATGCCAACAATTAGCCAAGATATACGCTCAAAGTTGGTTTCAACAGTCATCTCTCCAACTACAATGCTGTAGATCATCAAAGGAACCCCGAGTGAGAGGGCAATAAACGTATCGCGTATTAGCTTTTTGTAATATGCCCAATCAGCAGCCTCTTTCTCGTCAAGCGCTTCTATTGCTGAGCTATCATCGATTGGTTTCGCGTTATAGCCCACAGACTCAACAGCTTTAATCAATTCTTCGGTTTTAGCTGTCCCTGATACTATTACAGTTCTATCAGCAAAATTCATTTCTGCACTGACTACACCAAGAGTTGCCTTTAAAGCCCCTTCAATTTTGCCAACACAGCTAGCACAACCAGCTCCTTCTATGATGAGCTGTTGGTGATGTGATACTTTCTCCAACGTATTCTCCTTACTTTTACACGAAGAGGATTGAGCTTTTGCCTGACAGCAACAGCCGGATTGATTTTCAATATTTGTATTAGTAATCACCATTTTTCCTCCTATGTCTTTTCTATTTGCTCAAAGTTTTCGATGAGATGACAAACCATATGTGGGGTCGGCGCTTTATCTTCCATTTTTTCCCATTGTGAAATAGCTAATGACATTTTGTTTCGAAGCGTTAGCATGGCTTGAAACTGCTTAGTTGTTTCTTCAAGCCTTTCTTTGATCAGACTTCTGACTAATGGGCACGCACTTTTGCCATCTTCAGACTCGTTAATAATTTGCATAATATCTGCTACGGAAAAACCAAGTTTTCTAGCACTTAAAATGAATTTAAGTCTCGATACCTCTTTATTCGAATATGACTTGTAGCCGTTCACTGATTTAACAGGTTTTAACAGTCCCAATCGCGTGTAATAGCGTACCGTATCAGCAGTAGTTCGAAGGCTTTTTGCCAGCTCTGTTACTTTCATATTTACTCCTTAGTTTTCCACCTAAGTTTGTACTCTCACCCGCAGCTTAGACCTGTGTCTAGAACACAGGTCAAGCTCCTCCTTATGATTTAATGTACTCAGCTATTGCTACTATCTGTTGATCATTTAGCGGCATTTTAGGCATAGGTGAAGATGAGTTGTTAAACTGAGGGTTTTGGAGCTTCTTAATAAAGAAGCCGATCCCTTTGTTTTTAATCGTTTCATCTAATGCAGGGCCAAAAGTGCCACCATCACCTTGCAATGAATGGCAACCTTGGCAGCCAAATTGAGTAAACAATTGCTTTCCATCAGGCGCTATCGCGTTTTCTGGCTCTATTTTTCTCTCCTGAGGTACGCTTTGGCTAGTCAGCTCCAAAAATTCAAGAACAGCTTTCGTTTCCTGTCCTGTTAAATGTGCTTTTGCTCGCATGTGCGGCATAATGACTTTCCATTCGGGAATAGAAAACTCATGCACAGCACGAGCATTATGACATCTTGCACAGTTGTTATTGATCACTTCTGCACCTGATATTTTCTCTTCTGCATAAGAGCTAAAAGCAGACAAAAGAAGTAAACTGACAACCAGTAATATTTGTAAAATTGATTTCATTGTAGTAACCCCCTTAGAATCCGTAGCTGTATTGAATAGCGAAGCGTTTATCATCTTCACCATCGTGAACAGTTGTATCTTCGTATGTCGCCTTAATGACAGCTCTACTGTCTAACCAGTAATTAATGCCATAAGCCCAACGCTCTGCTTCGTTAATTTTATTGGTCTCAGCATATTCAACAACGAAATCTGTCCCCTGTAATACATTGAACATTTTTCCTGCCATAAAGGTTGCTTGGAGATACCAACCATTGCGATCAAATGTGGTCACTTTGTTTTCTTCATGTTCATCTTCTTCGAAGTCATCGGTTTCTGTTTTGATGTATTCCCCTCTGACAATGTAGTGGTTACCAATCCAGTTGATATCAAAGCCAGTTGCGGTAAAACCAAGTTTTTGATCATCATCATATTTTGCTGTGTAATAGGATGCGCCTACCTCTACTCCCGGTAAAAAAGCGTAGGAAATACGACCACCAAGCGCTTTATCAGAATTGTTGTCCCCACTTCTTGCTTCAAATGCTAGTTCTGGAAGTTCCAAAGTATGCTCATCAACTTCTTCGTTCCCTTCCAAAGTAGATTCTTTATCATGGCCTTCTTCTTCATCATCATGAGGTGCTTCAGCAGCAAGACCATTGGTCATATATAAATCAAAGAATATTTTCTGATTTTTACCTAAAGGAATTATGTGTTGAATACCAACACCAATATCACTCATCACTGGCAGTAAACCTTGCATAGGTTGATATCCACCATGACCACCTATCCCACCATAAATGCCGGGAGAGAAAACTGAGCGATTTATCCAACTAGGATGTTGATAAGGACCATATTGACCAAATGGGAGTAAAAGTTTACCTGCGGTAAAGGTAGTAGTGTCTGAAAGGAAATAATGAATATCAGCATATTCAAGCTCGATCTCGGTTTCCCCTTGTTGATCAATTGATATTTCAGTTTCAGCTTCAATATGAATTTTGTCATTGAGACTAAACAAGAATATAGGTATGAATCGTGCACTAAATGCACTGGAATCCATTACTTTACTGTCTTCGTATTTTACATCACCATACCCCGCTATCGCGAAGCGACTATTTTCTTGTTGTTCATTCGCTAAAAGTTGTCCACTCACAACAGCTGTAGCTATTGCAATAGGCAATAATTTGAGCATGTTCATCATGCCTCCCAAAATATTGTGCTAATTGTTCAAAACAGTTGGTTTTCTATACCAACTAATAAGTAACTATGTTTTGATGAGATTGGCGAAAAAAAGACGCACGAATCCCTTAATTAAACAATAATTGGGGGGCGGTAAGGTAAGAGATGTATGCCGGAATCTGGAGAAGGGATTCGTTGAATAATTAATTCTTTGTTAATGTTGCTGTTAGCTACTTCTTCCTCTTGCTCAAAATAGGCATTAAAATAAAAGCTTGCGCAAAAACCACCTTCACAACAAAAGCAATCATTAGGATTACATTTTTCACATTCTTCATCGACATGATTGTGTGTAGCATCATGTGAGTTTTCAACGTGGTGGAGGTTATTGTCACTTATTGAATCATAATGAATATCTGTAGCAGATTTCATAATGTGTGTAGTAGAAGAATCCTTTTGATGTTCACAACTCATGGGTTCAGCAACAGCAAAACTATGCTGCGAGAGCAACATAGTAACCACTATTATTTTAAACCAACTACAGAATCTGAACATTTTTTCTTCTAGAACACATTAAACCCGTTCACCCTATCATACATTAGAAAACTTTTTTTGATCTAGATCAAAGTTTCAACTCGAGCCTCTAATTACATTTCAAGCTCGAAATTAATTGAATATCGCAGGCCTATCCAATTTAAACTGATAAGATTGAACCCAGGCATAAGCACCTTTAGAATAAAAAGCCCTGTACCTATAACTGGCCCTAAATAAGAGAGCATTTTTCCAACTGTTCAACTTTAAGCTCACTTGGCTTATATACTAACCTTTAACTCCATTTGATTTAATCCAAGCTCAGTACTCTACAACGATCAGTTCCATTCTGGGCATAAAACGATCAGTTCCATTCTGGGCATAACCAACACCCACTCATCAAAAATAACAAAATGTCCCTCTGTTCTTCGACAGTGACGAGGGTTTAAGTCTAAATTTTTAGTATACTCAACAATACCATTCCGGATAAAGATTAAATCAATTTAATCCAGAGCCGTACTAATTCTATTGGATTTAGTTCTGGTGAATAAGGAAAACGTTTTATTAGCATTAGGTTCTTAAATTCAATTCTGCCGCAGTATTATATATGTGCCGGCCTATAAAAGCATGCCTCCCAACTAGTGTCGGGACTGATATCTGACGTATATGCCTCGTATTTACGAATGGACTTACCAACGTTTCCGTTTGGCCTATGCCTAAACATAGAGCACCAAAGAAATATCCATACTCAAACTTATTATATTGTTTTACAATCAGTGGCCGAGTGGCTCACCAAATCATGCTTCGCCTTGAAACCTACGTACTACGGTCAAGAGCAATATCTCCCTATCATTTCCATTTGGAAGTCTTTAAAGCTTCTGGCTTTATAATGATTGTTTTGAGAGGCTTGTGAAACAAGTAAATCAACTAAGAGTGCAACATTAGCAATGTCATAAAAGAAGGCGTTTCAAAACCTTTTAATTGCCAGAACCATATCAAAGATTTTGAAATATGAAGACCAAGTACTAAGCAAGAACAAGGGTGAAGAGTATCCTAGTCACTAAAATTTTGAATAATATTACTCAAAACAACTATAAGACCAATTCAACGGTATTTCTATCGTATGTATGCCTTAAAAAGTAGCAGATTAAGTTTAGGCCTTCCAACATTAATAGAGTGGTAGCAACAACTATAAAATGTAAAACACTAAAATAAATCCAGTGATCAATTAAAGTAATGAGGGAGAATAAAATCACTATAAACGCTGCATTGGATATCTTTAATTGCTGCCAACACAACTTTTTTGATAATAAACTTGGTAATACTAAACCTAACTTACACCAATAGAAATTAAGCTGACGATTATTTCTCTAGCTCTTTCCAGAAAGACCATTAGGTAGGCCTATCCTAATATAACTAAGATGCTTTAATTCCCAGACAAAATGAAGCTACCATCAATATAATTGCGGTAGCTCTCATCAAGTAAATATAGTATTTCTTCACATCAAAGCCAGAACTTGATACCTGCAACAAAAGCAGTATCACGAGTACTTTGCCCATTTAACTTCGCAAAGTCGGCTGTATTACCAAATTTATTTGTCCACTCAACGCCAACATAGGGAGCAAACTGGCGGGTAAACTCATAACGAACCCGAAAACCAATAGCACTGCTAGATAAGCCACTACCAAGGTTATTTTGGAAGTCATCCTTACCGTAAAGCGTCAACTCTGCTCGTGGTTGAACAATTAACTTTTGAGTAAGTAATAGCTCATACTCAGCTTCGATCGAAAATGCACTATTACCTTGCTCTCCTAAATAAGCAGTCATATCAATTTCAAACCAGTAGGGGGCTAGACCTTGTAAACCAAAAGCTAGCCATTTGCGGTTTTCACCTTCGTTATTGTAATCAAGTCGAATACCGACTTGTGTATCCCAATAAGCAGATAATGCGTGGCCCCATAGAAAATCTGTTTGGTTCTCCTCTAAATTACCTTCGCTAAAATCTCCCTCAGTTTTGATGACTAATCTATCAAAAGTAGTGCCATACCATGCCTGAAAGTCAAAAACACCTGCGCTTGTTTGCTCATTATATTCAAGACGATCCCCTAGTAGTGCGTAAAATGAATGCTCATCTGCCAAAGTCAGTCGTTTGTCGCTATTGAGTGCATAAGGACCTTCAGTCAATGTTGTACCTGCGGCATAAGCATGAGGGTCTCTAGCATCTTTAGGTGCATCTCCACCTTGTGCTTGCATTTTAGAATCACCCATCTCAGTCATCTCATCTTTTGCAGATACAGATACACTTATAAGGGGCAAACCTATTAATAATAGTCTTAACGTATTGGTTAGTATTAATTTTCTCATGATACAACTACCTCTCTAAACATACCTGCATCCATGTGGAATAATAAATGGCAATGCCATGCCCAGCGACCTACGTCATGAGGTGTTGTTAAAAAACTAATTCTTTGCGCTGGTTGTACAGGGATAGTATGGCGACGAACCTGTACATCACCTTTTTCATTCTCCAAATCGCTCCACATACCATGCAGGTGCATTGGATGTGTCATCATTGTATCGTTTTGTAAAATAACTCTTAAACGTTGATTATGCTTCATGTGAACTGGCGTGCTTTTTCCAAATTCCAAGCCATCAAATGACCAGCTATAACGCTCCATGTTTCCAGTTAAATGTAATTCAATTTCAGCCTCTGGCTCTTGCTGGTTTGTAATTCCCTCAAGAGAATGTAAATCTGCAAGTGTTAAAACACGGCGTCCATTTTTACGTAAACCTATACCGGGATCATCAAGGTTTGTTCTAGGCATATCAACACGCATATCAACAGAAGCTCCATACTCTGTTTTTGCATGACGCACTTTAGTGCTAGCAACAGCTAATGGGTTTTTAGTCATTCCATGTTTACTATGATCCATTGCCATCGATCCATGACCCATAGCACTATGATCCATTTTATTAGAATTCATGCCCGACGTACCTGCCGTATCAGCCATTGTAGAATGCACACTATCATGGGTCATATTGCCCATCATATCTGTCATCGTTAACCACTCAACGGGGTCTAAAGAAGGTACAGGTGCATCAACGTTAGGTGCCATTGATAAAGTACCTTTAGCATAACCTGAGCGATCCATGCTTTGTGCAAAAATCGTATATGCATCATTTTTTGGCTCGACAAGTACATCATAAGTTTCACCGGGACCAAATCTAAATTCATCTACTGTCACAGGTTCAACATTTTGTCCATCAGCTTGTACAACTGTTAACTTCAGCTCAGGTATTCTTACATCAAAAAACGTATTGCTAGAACCGTTAATAAATCTAAGCCTAACCTTTTCGCCAGCTTTAAACATTCCACGCCAGTTTGTCAAAGGCGCACAACCATTCATTAAAAAAGTCATTGCAGATGCTGATAAGTCTGCAAGATCTGTAGGGTTCATTCTCATTTTATTCCACATTTCCCGGCGTTGTAGCGCATTTGAAACGCTGCTATTTGAAATGTCATCAAAAAACTCTGGAACAGTAGGTTGATTAAAGTTAAATACATCGCTCTGTACTTTTAACTTGCGAAACAAATCCATTGGGTCATCATCAGTCCAATCAGACAATTGGATGACATGCTCATTATCAGCACTAATAATATCCTTTTCTCTTGGCTCAATAATTAATGCGCCGTACATACCTGTCATTTCTTGAAAACCACTGTGTGAGTGATACCAATATGTGCCGCTTTGTTGCAGCTTAAATTTATAAACAAAGGTTTCACCCGGCATTATACCTTTAAAGCTAATACCCGGTACGCCATCCATTTGATACGGAAGAATGATCCCATGCCAATGAATTGAACTCGGCACTGATAATTTATTAGTTACCCTGATAGTAACGTCATCACCTTCTCTGAGGCGCAAGGTAGGAGCTGGTATTGAGCCATTGATTGTTGTAGCCATTCTTACAACACCTGTGAAGTTTACGGGTGACTCATCTATCACTAAATCTATTACTTCTCCACTTAGTTCGGGCGCAGTACCTGTTGAAGTTCCAGCAATCAAAGATGAAGCTGCATGAAGAACACTTGGAAAAGCAGCTAATACACCGCCAGCAATTACACCTTGTACAAAGCGTCTACGTGGCGTAGAAACTTGATGTAATGGACTTTTAATTCTCATTTTGTACTCCGTTATTTAACCAATAAATTAATGTGACCAATGAATGTGCTTAATCTTCCATTCACCATTTTGTTTTTCCAGCACCATCGTTTCCATGCCTTGATAATTGCGTTCAACACCTTTATGAGTACCTGTAGTTTGACTACGCGACGCAGAGATAGCGGTATTTCCAAGTATCGTCACTTGATGTTCAAGTGTGTCGCTCTTCATCGCTGCTAAATACTTCATATCCGACAACATATGATGATGAGCATATTCATCAGCGCTCCTTTCAACGCGGCCTCCCTCGAAAATGGTGACATCATCCGCTAACTGCGCTCTAGCCTGTTTTTGATTGCCAGTTTCAAGTGCTTGATGAAATGCCAAAACAACTTTTGCGGCAGGGGTGTCTATACCTTTAAACAAACCTTTGTCTTTGTTCTTATCACCATGAGCGTTTGCTGCGAAACTAAACGTCATTAATAAAACGAGTAATATATTTATTGTTTTCATTTTCATTCTCTCTTTTAGGTTTTAATTTGCAGGGCCAACAACACTAGTAAGCCCAGCCGTTACAGATAAAATGGCAAAAGCTACTACCATTTCTATCGAGATAGATTTAGATAAAGCCTCTCTGCCTTGACTATTTTTAAGTTGTGGAACGAGTATTAGTTTATGTTTAGCAGCAAGTGCCAAAATAGACACTACAAGGGCCAATTTAAACAACAGTGTTTGTCCGTAACTTGAGCTTATTAGTGCATCAAGACTTCCGACCAATTGAATCACGAGCCAGAGGCCTGCTACCAACAATAGGCTCAATGTAAAACTTGCTTGTTTGCCAAAGCTTTCCATCAGCAAATGAAGTTCTGCATAACTTAGCTGATGGCAAGCCTGTTTTAGTGGCAATAACGCCCCAAACCACCATGCCATAACGAGCACATGCAAAATAAGCAAGCCTTTTTCAATTGTGCCTAACTCAGAAATATGACCCAGTAACGTGAATGAGTATGCAAGGATTAATAAACTCAACATTAAAGCGCTTTGTTTTAAGTACGAGTTCACAGCGAGTTTGAACCTTAAAGCTAAAGCGATTATTGCGGTAACTAGCCCAAGCGCTCGAAGCAAAGCTCCAGTGCCGACAGAGGAGTCCCACACAATAGCTAATATATCAGCGTCTATCGCCCCCTGAATTCCCTCTTCTGCCATTGCACCAGTACTGGCAAAGAACCAAGTAATATTAGCGATCAAAGCCATAACTATATAAGTTCTTGTCCACGTTAAATTCGCTATTACAGCATTACTATGAGATTCATTATGCTCAAAAATTTGTCTGAAAAATGTATAGCCGGCAATACAGGCAAAGCCGACGTAAAATACAATTTTTGACAGTACAATGACTGTATTCCAGATATACATTTCCATATCAATCACACAGCCTTCCTAATGAACCATAAAGCCGAAGCTATCTTTCATTTTATGTCCATCTTTACCTAAATAGGTCACATCAACGATATAGTTTGTTGGAGCTAATTTAGGTAGTTCCCATGAAAACTCTCTGGAAGCTTCTTTTGATGGTTTAAAGTCAAATTTAATATTTTCACCTTTTTTATTTTTCAACGTAACTTTAACTACACGTACCTCTTTGCTAAATCCCAATGTCAATTTTTCTGGAGTATTCATTAGCATTGCATTATCAGCAGGCACGCTTTTTTCAAGATGCACATGTGCAAATACTGCACTACTAAAAACAACACTGATTATGGTTAAAAGTTTAATTAATGTTTTCATATATACCTCTATTTATTTAATGGATTAACGACTAAATTTATCTTTGAAAATTTGATTACTTGGAATCCCAGCATCTGTAATTATTTTTTCCACTTCACTCATCATTGTTTCTGGACCGCACAAGTAAAACTCAGCCAAAAGCAGTTCTGATTTTTGGTTCATATACGGCAGAAGTACTTTTTGAACATAGCCTGAGTGCCCTTGCCATTCTTCTGAAGGATTAGAAAGAGTAGGAATATAAGAGAAGTTTTTATGCTTCTCACTCAGTGACTTCAATTCATTATGGTATAGCAAGTCATCTTCAGTTCGCGCACCATAGATAAGAGTCAAACCACTTTTATCCTTATGCTTTTTCAACTGTTCAAAAATAATAGACCTCAGTGGTGCAAGTCCTGAACCCGCACCTATAAACACGCGACTAACTTTTTTATTTGAAGTGGCATAAAAATCAGAAAAAGGGCCTTTTGCAGTTATCGTTTCACCTACTTGGAGTGAACCTAAATAACTTGAACCTATTCCTGCTTTAAAACCATTCTTTGCGGTCTGCCAACGGATATTAAACATTAACTCATCAGACTCCTCGTCAAAGTTAACTAATGAGTAGTGGCGAGTTACACCGTTATGAGAAAATTTTCCATGATAGTAGCTATCCCAGTATTTTTCATAGCACTCTGGCATATCATCTGGACGTAAGCTATTCATCCCTGCTGGCACATCAAATTGCATATATGCACCAGCTTTAAATGCCAACTGTTTGCCTGATTTCAGCTTAAATTTCACTTCCTTGATAAAAGGAGTAATGAAATTAGTCGCAACCACAACTAGCTCATGATTTTCAATATTGCGATCAGTATTAACTTCAATCGAACTAATTTCAGAGAACCTATGCTGACATCCAAGCCGATAACCTTCCTTAAGTTGCTCCTGAGATAAATGTTCCTGTTCAGATAGTGTGATAGTTAATTTAGTTGAACTTAAGAACACGCATTTGCCACAAGTACCGCCACCACCGCAACCTGAAGGAAGGTATACATGTGAACTAGCTAGCCCTTCTAATACAGTTGAGCGACCAACTGCTGAGATGTCAGTAATAGTATTTTCATTGGAAAACGTCACTGCCACTTTTTGCCTGTTAGTGCCCCAACCTAGCTTCAGTAAACCACTTCGATACTGTTGTATCAGCCAAGTAACACCAGTAATTGAAAGGAATAACGTTGCAAAAGCAAATGCAATGATCAACCAATGGTTAAATCCTCCAGAATTGCCATAGTCCATAAAGTGAAGCTTCATCATCAGATCTTTCAATCTGAAATCATCATTGGCATGGCGAAGTACTTGACCTGTAATACTATCTAAATAAATAGTTGTATTGTTCTCATCCTCAACGGCAACTTGCCACATAGGATTTTGCTGCCTTACGTGATCAGAAAACGGAGGTTGAGATAACACTGGAGTAGTTAACTTACCCTGTCCTGAGTAGGAGTTTTTTGCCAAAGTTAGTACTTGTTCTTCAGACAAATTAAATGGTTTTCCTGTTACAGCATCAAATAGCTTTGAGTGGCGTTCTTGATAGCTATGCTGCCCCTTATCGAACACAAAATGATAGTAAGGCTGATGTAAAACCCATATAAGGTTTACTTCCTGCGGAGCATTACTAGTAATGTCTTTAATAGGGAATAGGTCAAAGCCTGTAATGCTACCTTCATGATGAGAATGAACTCTAAGTTCATTACCACTGGCTTTACTGTGATCCATCAAATTGAAGTAAAGGCCCGTTCCCAACCAAATAAGCAGTTGTAAACCAACAAATAAAGAAAGCCACTTGTGTATCGTTGTATTTAACTTAAATAGTCGCATCAAATGACTCTCTTTTTATTTGGGGAAAGCACTCGGTAATAAGTCAATACTGCGCCAGTAATTGCTCCCATTAGACCTAGAGTTGCGACCAAGAACAAAAACCAGTTAGATACGTTTTCTCCATCATAGTAATCCATAATGTGGAACCGCCACATCCAATCAAACAATCGCCAGTAATCATGACGCTTGGCAACAAGTTCTCCTGTTTGTTGACTTATATAAAATGTCGGTGTTGAGAATTGCTCAAACGTCACTCTCCAAACAGGTAAATGCCTTGGGGACAACTCAGCAGGCATATCTGTCGCTGACTTAATCAATCTTATGCTGTCCATTTTATGACTCATCGCATAATGGTATTGTGCGATTTTTTTAGCTTTGATTTCATCAACCATGGCTTGAACAGCCCCTGTTTGAGCATCAATTGCTACTTTCCCATGTTCACCATTAATAAAAGAATACAAAGGTTTGCCCATACTTTGGGTAAGCTTGACTTGGCTAGCTTCAGGGTAAGCAACAGCAAACTCTGCAATGGAATAATCCACACTTGTTAAATCTATTTCGGTTTTCTCACTCTTAGCTAATGACTCGCCGTGTATATAGTGAATATCCATAGTCACCATATACACGCCAGTAATAGACCAGAAAAGGAATTGTACTCCCACAAAAGCCATTAGCCATTTGTGGTATTTACGTGCAAATCGAAGCATCAGCTTTCCTTCGCGAGATTCTTGGTTGCAGGAATACGCGTCAAGAAATAGATTGCTGGCAATACAAGAAGTGTAAGTACTACAGAACTCGCCATCCCACCAACCATAGGTGCCGCAATTCTACTCATGACCTCGGCCCCCGTCCCTGTACCGTAGAGAATTGGGAGAAGACCAACGATTATCGCTGCGGCGGTCATCATTACTGGTCGTACTCGCATCCCAGCGCCTTCTAAAACAGCCTCACGTAAATCTGCAATACTTGCTGATTTATTTTCAGCGATACAACGTTCTTTTAAAGCATTGTATGACTGATTTAAATACACCAACATGATCACGCCAATCTCCACAGCAACTCCTGCAAGCGCGATGAAACCAACCCCTACAGCGACTGAGAAATTAAACCCTTGTATGTACATCAACCAGATACTTCCGATCATCGCCAGCGGCAATGTGCCCATAATGATCGCTACTTCGGCAAAGTTTCTGAAGTTCAGATATAACAGAACAATGATGATCGCCAATGTCAATGGAATAACATAGGTAAGCTTTTCTTTGGCTCTAAGCATATATTCATATTGGCCTGACCAACTTAAAGAATACCCCGCAGGTAATACCAGCTTCTCAGCAACAACTTTCTGTGCCTCAACGACATATGTACCCACATCTACACCGTCAATATCAACAAAGACCCAACCATTAATGCGAGCATTCTCACTCTTAATGCCCGGAGGCCCATCTTCAACATAAACAGAGGCGACATCGGCTAAGGAAATACGCAACCCTTTTGGTGTTACTATTGGTAGTCGAGCGAGTTGTTCCGGTGAATCTCGATAGTCTTGAGGGTAGCGAAGGTTTACAGGGTAACGCTCTTGCCCTTCAACCGTTTGAGTGACGTTCATACCGCCAATAGCCGAAGCAACGATCTGCTGAACATCCGCAATATTAAGTCCATACCGGGCAGCTAAATCACGCTTAATATCAACTTTTAAGTAACGACCTCCAGCAACACGTTCAGAATAAACCGATGCTGTTCCCGGAATATCCATCATGATCGTCTCTAACTGCTTACCAATATCTTGGATCACCGAAAGTTCTGAGCCAGCGATCTTGATACCTACAGGTGTTTTGATACCAGTTGCTAACATATCAATTCGAGTCTTAATTGGCATTACCCAAGCATTTGTTAACCCCGGAAACTTAACTAGTTTGTCGAATTCCTTTTTAAGACTTTCCGTTGTCACGCCCTCTCTCCATTCTGAACGTGGCTTTAACTGGATAAAGGTTTCTATCATAGTCAGCGGCGCAGGGTCAGTAGCCGTCTCTGCACGACCCACTTTTCCGAATACCGACTCAACCTCAGGCACGGTTTTAATCAATTTGTCTGTTTGCTGTAATAGCTCCCGCGCTTTACCAATAGAGATACCCGGATAAGTAGTTGGCATATACATTAAATCTCCCTCATCTAGAGGAGGAATAAACTCACTACCGATCTTATCGACAGGCCAAAATCCAACGATAGTCACAAAAATAGCACCAACAACTGTTGATTTAGGGAAGTTCAGCACTAATTTTAGTACTGGCATATAAACTGCTGTTAATAGACGATTAACTGGATTTTTATGCTCTGGTAATACTTTTCCTCGAATGAAATATCCCATTAATACAGGTACTAAAGTCACTGCAAGGGCCGCTGAAGCTGCCATTGCATACGTTTTAGTAAATGCTAATGGCGAGAACATACGTCCTTCCTGTGCTTCTAGAGTAAACACAGGAACAAATGAAACGGTAATGATCAACAACGAGAAGAACAGTGCTGGGCCGACTTCACTGGCAGATTCGGCAACGATTTGCCATCGATTTTCTTTAGTTAATGGCGTTTTCTCCATATGCTTATGCATATTTTCAATCATGACAATTGCACCATCGATCATCGCACCTATGGCGATTGCTATTCCCCCTAATGACATGATGTTAGCGTTAATTCCTTGCATATGCATCACGATAAATGCTGCAAGAATGCCTACAGGTAAACTGAAAATGGCGACTAATGATGAACGCACGTGAAATAAGAAAACAATACAAACGAGTGCCACTACCACAAACTCTTCTAGTAGCTTATACCAAAGGTTCTCAACTGCCTCACCAATTAAACCTGAACGATCATAAACCGTGACTATTTCGACCCCTTCAGGTAACCCTTTTTTCAAGTCTTCTAATTTAGCTTTAACACCATCAATGGTTTTTTGTGCATTTTCGCCAAAGCGCATGACAACAACACCACCAACGACTTCACCCTCACCATTTAACTCCGCTATGCCTCGACGCATTTGTGGTCCTAGGTTGACTTGTGCTACATCTCCAATGGTAAGAGGCGTACCTTGGGAATTGATACCAAGCGGAATGGATTCAATGTCTGAAATACTCTTAATATAGCCAGATGCAGTTACCATGTACTCAGCTTCTGCCATTTCAACAACAGAGGCGCCTGTTTCTTGGTTACCTCGTTTAAGCGCCATTTGAACATGACTAAGCGGCACACCATAGGCTCTTAATTTATCTGGTTCGACTTGTACTTGGTATTGTTTAACCATCCCCCCAATAGCTGCAACTTCAGAAACGCCGGGAACTGTCTGAAGTTCATACTTTAAGAACCAGTCTTGAATACTGCGCAATTGGCTAATATCCAAGTTACCTGTTTTATCAATTAATGAGTATAAATAAACCCAGCCAACACCAGTGGCATCAGGCCCCAATTGAGGTCGAGCACTTGCAGGTAACGAAGGGGCAACTTGACTAAGATATTCAAGCACTCGGCTCCTTGCCCAATAAAGATCGGTGTCTTCATCAAAAATTACGTAAACAAATGAGTCACCAAAAAATGAGTAGCCACGAACAGTAACGGCCCCCGGAACCGACAACATTGCGGTTGTTAAAGGGTAAGTTACTTGATCCTGAACAACCTGTGGTGCCTGACCGGGATAGTTCGTCTTAATGATCACTTGTACATCAGACAAATCTGGTATTGCATCGACAGGCGTATTCTTTAGAGAAAAAAGCCCACCACCAATCAGAATTAAGGCCGCCAATATTACGAAAAATCGATTACCTATCGACCATCTAATAATTGATTCAATCATCATTTATCTCCCAATTTAATGATTCGAGTGTTCAACTACAGGCTTATTTTCCTTGCCGTGTTGTTCATCTGATTCAAGAGAGATTTCAGTGATTACGAAGTCTTCTCTCACCTCAAAAGTGAAATTGACGTTATCCCCAACATTGAAATCAACCATTTCTATATTGTCCGCAACGATAAAATCTATCGTCGCCGCAGGTCTATCCCATTTCTCTATTGGGCCCCGGCTAATATTTAGAATCCGTGTATCAATATCAATCGTATTGATTAGACCTGATACTGTTGCAGAAGATACTTCAGACTCACTCATGATATGAATTCCAGTAACTTCATACCCACCGTCTTCGGTTTTGCTCACTTCAAAGTGCAAAGACTGACCAGACTTCAGTGAATCAATATCTACCCTTTCACCCAAATCGAAGTCCATTGTCATTTCAGGCCAATCCCAAGCCTCAGCAGGACCATGAGTTATATTAACCATACGATGTCCTGCCATGACGCTGTTGATTTCGCCTTCCAGCCAAACAGAGCTAGGTACTTCGTCATGAGTCATTCGTTTAAAATCAGAGTTTTTACTTGATTCAGAGTCAATCAAGAATTGAGCAGATGTCACCACAACATCATCTTCGTTAAGACCCTCTAAAATTTCGATACTATCGATATCAACCCGGCCTATTGTCACTTCGATAGACTTAAATTGCCCATCCCCCAAGGCAAGTACAACTCTGTCTTGTTTCCCAGTGCGAATGACGGCTTCTTTAGGTACGAGTATCGTGCTATCAGCTTGATTAGCGTGAATAGATACTTGGGCAAACATGTTTGGTTTTAATTGATAGTCTGGGTTATCAAATTTCAGTCGCACTCTGAGTGTACGTGTTTTACTGTTCAATGTTGGATAGACATAATCAACGACACCAGCCCAGTCCTCACCGGGTAAATAGTCAAGTGTGATTGATACAGGCAGTCCTTCTTTAATTAAGGCTGCGTCACGTTCAAACACTTCTGCTTCAACCCAAACTTGATCTAGTTGGCCAATGCTTAATAAGGTGTTTCCCGGCTTGACATAAAAGCCTTCTCTAATCTTCAAACCGTCTACAACACCTGCTTGTGGCGAATAAAAGGTGATGGTTTGCTGAACTTTTCTAGTCTTTTCTAGCTTTTGAATGAAATCTGCTGAAAGCTGTAACGCTTTAAGGCGATCTTTCGCCGCCGAAATTAAGGAACTATTGTCGCGCTTTAAAGCTATTAAAAGTTCTTCTTGCGCATTAACTAACTGAGGAGAATACAGTGTATAAAGAGGCTGCCCTTTCTCTACAGGGTTACCTGCCGCTTTGACATAGAGTTTTTCAATCCAACCATCAACACGTGGGTGGATATGAATTAGCTTATCTTCATCATATTGAACGTAACCAACCGTTGATATTTCAGTATGCATATTTTTCAGCTCAACAGGTGCAGTGCGAACCCCTAGATTATTCACTACATGAGGCGCAATTTTTACTGCTCCGGGACCAAAATCATCACCAGATGATTCTTCCTCATACACAGGAATTAAATCCATCCCCATAGGCGACTTACCGGGCTTGTCCCGGCGGTAATTAGAATCCATCGGTGCAACCCAATACAGAGGCTTTTTCTCTGCTGACATTGTTTCATCTGTATTACTGTTTGAACCTGCACCTTGATATAAGCTCAATACTCCTGCACCTAGTGCAGCACCAATGATGATGGCAATAATTGTTTTAGTATTCGTTGACATTATTTTACTCCAAACTGCTGATTGGATAAGTGCTGATTCGTTTTGTGTGAAGTTTGCATCGACTTATGTTCAGCATTTGAGTTAGATTGAGAATGCGAAAAGAAATAGTTGATACGAGCAACTGTTTTAAGTGCGTCAACATCAATTCTTAAGGCTGATATTCTGGCATTTAATTCTGCGATTCTTGCTCGAACAACTTCGGCAAAATCGCCATCATCATTTGTGTAAGCTGTCAATGACGCTTCTGCTTGGTCATGAGTTTGTTTAAGGAGTTGTTCTTGATAGATAGATTGCCTATCAGATAAACGCTTAAGCTGTCTAAGCTCCTTTTCCACCATACTGATCATTTGCTTCGTCAGTAATAGTTTCTCGGTTTTAATAGTCTCTGAATCTGCAATAGAAGCTGCAACTTGCTTATCTTGTCTGTTCTCGGTGAACAAGGGTAAATCAAACGTTACTCCAACAGAAAATAAATCAGCTCGGCTATCACCAGTGGGCATATTGTCACGATAGGCATAACTAGCATTAACACCCCATTGCGGCTCATATTGCTGTTTAGCTAACTCAACTGCTTTTTCTGAAGCTTTGCGTTTTATATCAATTGCAAGTATGGCTGGGTGATTCGAAAGCTCCTGAGCCAATAGATTTCTTGAGTAATTAGATGCTTTTAGGACTGTTGAATTGTTCAAATGAATTGCAGGCAACTTTTTAGAAACCCTAAACTCTAATGGTTGCGTATCAAAGTTGAATGATTCATTCAAGCCAGCAGCATCGTAGATATGAAGCCACTCATTAAGGCGAGCGATTGTTGTTTCTAGTTTCTGCTTTTGCGAAGTTAATCGGTCATCTAACTGCACGATTTCCAATTGAGCACGAATAACATCTTGTTGTCTGGTTTTACCAACAACATTTGAGTAGCTAGCTTTAGTAACTTCCGCCATCTGCTCAAAGAGCGCCCAATCCGCTTCAATCAATTTAATGGTTTGTTGGGCTAAGTAAGCATCTAACCATAACTGTGATACTTGGCTTATCAGTTTAGCCTTACGATCCTCTCGTAGCAGTGGAAATTTCGTTGACTCAATTTTTAATTGCTCTTGTTTAATCTTTAAACTATCACCTCTAGGAAACATTTGAGAAACACCAACCTTTAGTTGAGTCATTCCTTCCTGATCTAAGTCCCAAGTATCTGTTGGTAAATTCATTATCCCTAGTGATACTTTGGGGTCAGGCAAAGTACCTGAAGCGATACTTCTATTTTCAACCGCACTTTGTTTTAACCGACTCCCATGAAGCCAAGGATCATTTTGCTGAGCCAAGGTGATAGCTTGTTCAAGTGACACTACTTTCTCAGCTTGAGCTGAGAATACAGACAAGCCGAGCATTAGCGAAGTTGAAAGTAGAGTAAGGCTTGAAACATTTAATCTCATTAGAATTGCTCCTCATAAGCCTTAACTTCTGCATATACTTTACTCGTTCCATCTTTAAATAAAATTAATACGTTATATGACATAAAGCGGTCGCCGACTTCCATGCCCGGAGAGCCAACAGGCATTGCTGGGACAGATAATCCAATCGCATTGGGGTGCTCTTCTGACAAGAACTGCTGAATAAACTTAGCGGGTACATGACCTTCAAAGGCAAATCCATTTTTACTCACTGCCGTGTGGCATGAACGGTAATTAGGTTTGATACCATATTTAGTTTTGATGTTGCCGATGTTTCGGAAATCTTTGGAATACGCAACGATCCCTTTGTCTTCAATATGAGTTATCCATTTTTTACAACACCCACAAGTTGGGGTTTTATAAACGATTAACTCCAAAGGTGTTACGTCGTTATTGTGTGCATGCTTATGTTCATTGGCGTTTGCAAACGCAGGTGAAAGCAGCATTACAACTGCTATTTTTAAATACTTATTGATCATTTTTGCCCCCAGACATCGCTGGAAAATAGCTATAGCGCTACGACGCTATATTGACTAACAGAAAAATTAATTACATGTGCGCGAAATTTGGACGCACTAATCCTGTATTAAGCAAAAATTGGTGGGCGATAAAGGGAAGATGAAATTGAATGAGGTTGTTTAGATTCCAGAGCAGCTACAGATTCACTCAATATATGCATACCTGTAGAATCAATACTCGAATTTAGGACTGTACTAGATGAACAAGCATTTGCAGGACAAACACATTCAACATCACAACAATCTTTTGATTGATTATTACTGCTTTTATTCACTTCACCATGATTCATTCCTTCATGATGACTCAACTTCGGAAGATCTAAGCTCACATGTGACTCGTGAGAACCTAACGGCATTTCGCAAGGCATAGCAGAGTACGCAAATGTTTGACCAACGAAGGCAACCAACATAAGCGTTATTACTAAGACTTTTGAAAATACTTTAGACATAAAGTTCTCGTACAATGACACAAGAAAAATACTAATGTATTTATTT
>NZ_JAKEVM010000230.1 GCF_022398475.1 Pseudoalteromonas shioyasakiensis
CCGTTTTTTTAAAAGCTGCTAACTTTAAATTTAGGATCCGAAAAACTGCTGTGGCGCCCAGCATTTTAAAATAATCCGTGTTTTTAACACGACTATGGCTAGTCCACTTAATCGTAAATTTTGTGGCTTAGTTAAAAACAACAAGGACCTAATTATGGTGAAACAACATAAAAAAACCACTGCAAACGCTGATGTAGATATGACTCCTATGCTCGATATTGTGTTTATCTTGCTGATATTTTTTATCGTCACAACCTCGTTTGTTAAGGAGCGCGCTATTGAAGTGAATCGCCCTTTAGCAAAACCAAGTCTTGAAAACCCTAAAAAACAAGCGCAATTTACTATCACTGAAAACGACAGTATTTACTTTGCAAACAAGCTTATCACACCAGAACAAATAATCGCTAACCTTGCCTTATTTGCCGCACAGTTTGAAATGACGAATGTACAAGTAACAGCAAGTGAGCAAAGTAGCCACAAAACCTTGGTCACCTTGCTTGATAAAATAAAACAATATCAAGATGTGCCAATTTCTATAAGCACGTCTTTATAACTAAAAAAGGGCCTAACGGCCCTTTGCAAAGTTAAATAATAAAGGAATCTAAAGGGAGTTTAGAACTTGTACTCTGCACCTACGTAGTAGTACGCACCGTTAAAACCAAATGGTGCTGAACGACGTGAGTAAGTGAATACACCTGGGCTTGAAACAATTGTGTTGCCGCTAGCATCAACAATCGTACCCGAGCGTGAATTACCAATGGTGTTCTTATCTGGATAAACATCAAATAAGTTATTTGCACCAATGTTAAATGACAGGTTTTCGTTAAAGAAGTAGTTAACTTTAACATCAGTTAAGATTTCAGCACCGTATGTTTGACGGCCACCATCTTCAACTGTGTATTCGCCGTAACGGTTTAGAGATAGGTTTACTGTCCAATCTTCTAAACGGTAAAGCGCACTTAAGTTAATGCGGTCTTCTGGTTGCCATTCTTCAATAATTGAGGTTTCTTGAGCAGAAAACACATCTTCTACTGGAATAGTCTCAAGACCACTGCCTGATGGCGTAAATAAATCAACTACATCTGTTTTGGTGAAGTTAGCAGCAAAAGTGAAATCTAGCGTACCGCCAAGACCTTCTGTGTTCCATGTGGCAACTAAGTCAACACCTTCTGTTTCTGTGTCTGCGCCATTTAAGAAGAACTGACCCGCACCTGCGCCTGAGCTTTCAAGTGCAGCATCTAGCGTATCTGATAAACCTTTACCTAAACGGTTAGAAATAACGATACGGTCGTCGATATCAATTGAGTAGTAGTCAATGGTTAAATTGATATTGTCGGTTACGTTATAAACAATACCTAAACTACGGTTTTGTGATTTCTCTTCTTTTAACTTAGGAATACCAATTGATTGCGCTAAGGTACTGTCGTTTCTAAACGTACCTACTTGCTCAGCCACTAAGCTGCCATCATCGCCTACAACAAACTGCGTACTTACGTTATTAAAGTAAAGTTGTTGCATAGAAGGCGCTCTAAAACCTGTGCTTAGTGCACCACGTAACGACACATCTTCAGTCACAGACCAGTTACCCGCTAACTTAAAGTTAACTGTGTCACCAAAGCCTTTGTAGTTATCGTAACGTACCGCACCTGAAATAATTACATCATCGATGACATAGGTTTCTGCATCCATATAGAATGAAATCACATCGCGCGACTCATCAACTGATGATGCCGGATCTGAACCACCAAAACCTTGCGTACCACTTGCAGCGTCAACACTACCTACACCGCCATTTAAGCCAGAATAGATGCTCATACCATCAACAGTGTCGTAATCACGGTATGCGTATTCACTACCTTCAAGAATACGGAACTCATCGGTACGAAGCTCAGCACCTAGTGCTAATGAGAAGTTGTCGTAATCTTTGGTGTAATCAAGGTTTAGAGTTTGCAGTGATAATTCAAGGCCATATGCATATGCTGAACGCGGAATAGTGGCACGAATTTCATCAGCCGTTAAACCTTGGTCATAGCGAAGGTAGTTAGCGTAAGAGCCGTTGATAGTATCACTTGTTGTGTAATCAATGCTGTTTTCACCGTAGGTGTACGATAAATCAATGCTTGAATCATTATCGAACGACTTTTTATAACCAAAGTTATAAGACACGTCATCAATGACAGTATTAATTTTCGGTAAGAAACCCATAGGAATGGTTGCATCACCATCTTGTAATACAGGGTTACCATTAGCATTTGCGTTATGACGGAAAAACGCTGCTGATTCATTTTCACGATTTGAATAAGTGATAAAGCCATATAGCTCACCACCAGCAAGCTCATAGCCAGTATTAACGGTTAGAGCAAATTGTTGTGAATCTGCATCACCAATTCTAAACGTATCTCGAGGTGCTGTTAGCTCACGAGGGTCGCCTGCTAATAGCGTACCGTCATCAAGTTCAGTACAGCCGTAAAATTGACATGAGCCATGAAGGCCTGCACGGTTAGTAGGTGCACGGTCACGGTAGTTGATTGTGGTGTTTAAATAACCTTCGTCACCTAAAGCAAATCCTTTGTTGAAATCAACAGTTACAGTTTCGCCATCGCCTTCTGAATACTCACCGTAGTTGATAGCCGCTTTACCGCCCTCTTCAGCGTCTTTTAATACGATATTAATAACACCTGCAATGGCATCTGAACCATATTGCGCAGCAGCACCATCACGTAAAACTTCAATACGTTTGATTGCAGCAGCAG
Organism: Pseudoalteromonas shioyasakiensis; assembly: GCF_022398475.1. Taxonomy (GTDB): domain Bacteria; phylum Pseudomonadota; class Gammaproteobacteria; order Enterobacterales; family Alteromonadaceae; genus Pseudoalteromonas. The sequence continues at coordinate 2,754 of NZ_JAKEVM010000230.1, forward strand.
GAATAGCATTCATGTCGGTACCCGCCGTACCACGACCTACTGACGTATTAATGTGAATAATGCTCGCTTGGTGGCGGCGTTTACCATTGATAAGAACTAAGGTTTGATCTGGCCCTAAGCCACGTAATGTTGCAGGACGAAGTGCATCAGTACCATCACTGATAGACGAGCTTGAAAAGTTAAAAGACGGTGCAATAGCCTGAAGCATTCGGCCTACTTCTGTTTGACCTGTATTCTCGAGTGCTTCGGCACTTAAAATATCAACCGGAACCGGTAAATCTTCAACCGAGCGTCCTGCTACACGGCTACCGACAACGGCAATTTTTTCGATGTTTTGTTCTGCTGATTGATCTTCTGCTAACGCTTGCGTATTGGCGGCAAGCAGTAATGGCACGACTGCAGCGCTGACCCCTGATACTTTGATCATGTTATTATCTATCCTATCTACTTGTTTGAGTTTTATACTCAGCAAGCCTTGTTGATCAACAACCGCATCGAGCTCAGTGCCTTCTAGCATCGCATTCAGTGCATCAAGTTTAGTGTAAAAACCAAACACAGATTGCGCTTGATATTGCTTTGCTAATTCGAAAGAAAAAATGACTGTTTGTTCGGTTTGCTTTGCAAATTCGATTAACGCCAAATCAGCTCGTTGCGCTTTGATGTCAAATTGCAGCATTTGTTTTTCAGCCGCTATTGCTACTTGGCCTGTTGTAAGGCCATAAATAACAAAAGAGGCAGGTAACAACGGCAATTGCTTACTGCGCAATTTAAACAAACAAGTGAGGAAGATAAATCCGCTATGTAAATTTAACTTTTTTTTAATTAATTTTTTGTGACGAGAAGGTGGCGCACAATTAACATCATTATATTGGCG
>NZ_JAKEVM010000231.1 GCF_022398475.1 Pseudoalteromonas shioyasakiensis
ACCTAGAACCTAGAACCTAGAACCTAGAACCTAGAACCTAGAACCTAGAACCTAGAACCTAGAACCTAGAACCTAGAACCTAGAACCTAGAACCTAGAACCTAGAACCTAGAACCTAGAATTGAATAAAAATTTTAAATAATCTCGGTGATTGAAGCCCAAATTCTGAAATCAAAGCACCGATATCCGAAAACAGACACCTGGTATCTAAAAACTGATATCTGAAACCTGATATCTAAGCTCTGATATCTAACCTCTGATATCTAACATCTGATATTTACCGTCTAACCTCTGATATCTAACTTCTGACTTCTCCTACGGCTTCTTTCTTTCGAAACCAAGCATACTTTCATGGAGTAAAAATGGAAATCTCCCAAGCCCGCATGACTCATCTAAAGCAACTAGAAGCTGAATCTATCCACATTATTCGTGAAGTTGCTGCCGAATTTGATAACCCAGTAATGCTTTACTCTGTCGGCAAAGACTCTGCGGTAATGCTGCACTTAACAATGAAAGCGTTTTACCCAGCTAAACCACCGTTCCCTTTAATGCATGTTGATACAACATGGAAATTTAAAGAAATGATCGAGTTTCGCGACAAAATGGCCGAAAAGCTAGGTTTTGACTTATTAGTGCATATTAACCAAGAAGGTGTAGATGCCGGCGTAGGCCCGTTTACCCATGGTAGTGCAAAGCATACCGACATCATGAAAACCCAAGGGTTAAAACAAGCGTTAGACAAATACCAATTTGATGCGGCATTTGGTGGTGCACGCCGCGACGAAGAAAAATCACGCGCTAAAGAGCGTGTTTATTCATTCCGCGATAAAAACCACCGTTGGGACCCTAAAAACCAACGCCCTGAGTTATGGAATACCTTTAACGGCAAGGTAAACAAAGGCGAAAGCATTCGTGTATTCCCACTAAGTAACTGGACCGAGCTAGATATTTGGCAATACATCTACCTAGAAAACATCGATATTGTACCACTTTACTTAGCAGCAGAGCGCCCGGTAGTAGAACGTGACGGTACATTAATTATGGTTGATGACGAACGTATGCCACTTGAAGAAGGCGAAGTACCAATGAAGAAAATGGTACGCTTTAGAACCCTGGGCTGTTACCCGCTAACAGGTGCGGTTGAATCTAACGCCACAACGCTACCAGAAATCATTCAAGAAATGTTACTAACCAAAACATCAGAGCGCCAAGGCCGTGTAATCGACCACGATTCATCAGGTTCAATGGAGAAAAAGAAAATGGAAGGCTATTTCTAAGCGAAAGCGACTGAAATCTGACTTCTGATAACTAACAACTTCCATTTTCAAAGGATTTATAATGACTGAACAAATTATCCCAAACCTTCTTGAAACAGATATCGAAGGTTACTTAAAACAACATGAAAACAAAGATCTACTGCGCTTTTTAACTTGTGGTAATGTTGATGACGGTAAATCAACATTAATTGGCCGTTTATTACATGACTCAAAATTAATTTTTGAAGATCACATGGCGGCAATCAAAAATGACTCTAAAAAATTCAATACCACAGACGAAGAGTTCGATTTAGCGTTACTGGTAGATGGCCTTCAGTCAGAGCGTGAGCAAGGTATTACCATTGATGTGGCTTACCGTTACTTTGCCACTGAAAAGCGTAAGTTTATTATTGCTGACTGCCCAGGGCACGAGCAATACACGCGTAACATGGCAACTGGTGCATCTAACTGTGACCTAGCCATTGTGATGATTGATGCTCGTAAAGGTGTACAAACACAAACTAAGCGTCATAGCTATATTGCATCACTACTTGGCCTGAAGCACGTAATTGTAGCCATTAATAAAATGGACCTAGTTGATTACAGCCAAGATGTTTACCGCCAAATTAAAGCCGATTACAAAGCCTTTGCAGAGCAATTAGATATTCCTGATGTGCGCTTTGTGCCAATCTCGGCACTTAAAGGCGATAACGTTGTTGATAAAGGTAACAACCTAGACTGGTACCCAGGTGCAACTTTAATGCAGTTACTTGATACCGTAACCATTAGTGACGATAAAAACCTAGATACTTTCCGCCTACCGGTACAATATGTTAACCGCCCTAATTTGGATTTTCGTGGTTTTTGCGGCACCATTGCCAGCGGCATTATTAATGTAGGTGACCATATTACAGCATTTCCATCAGGTAAAACATCATCAGTAGAGCGTATTGTTACTGCCGATGGGGATTTACCAACGGCTTTTGCAGGTCAAGCCATAACACTTACCTTAAAAGATGAAATTGATATTTCGCGCGGTGATGTCATTGTTAAATCAAGCACTGACCAAAAGCAGCTACCAACAACAAGCTCAAACTTTGCCGCAACCATTGTGTGGATGGCCGATGCTGCAATGCAACCAGGTAAAGAGTACGAGCTAAAAATTGGTACTAAAAACACCTTTGGTAAAATCAGCAATATTAACCACCGTATTGATGTTAATACCCTAGAGCAAATTGATGCCAGCGAATTACAGTTAAACGAAATTGCAAATTGTACTATCGAAACATCTGCTCCAGTCGTTATAGACCAATATAAACAAGTCGTAGGTACTGGCTCATTTATAATTATTGACCGCTTAACCAATGTAACGGTTGGTGCCGGTATGATCACAAATACAACTGCAAAATCTCTAACCTTAAATTTCAATACCCGTGTCTACACTGAAGCTGAAATTGCTTTAAACCTGTATATCCGTACAAATTTTCCAGAGTGGGAATGCTTATCAGTAAATGGTGAAGTTTAATTATGATTAAAATATTGATAGGCGGATGCGATAGAAGTGGCACAACATTACTTGGTAGTTTGCTAGGAACAATCGAAGGGGCGGTAGTTACACCCGAGTCGCAGTTCAAAACAGAGTTTGTAGAAAGATTCGGCTTAGAAGAAAAACTTACCGATGATCATATCTCTTGGTTATTAAATCACTGGAGATTCCTATTATGGGATTTCTCAAAAGAAGAAAAAAGCATGATAAGAGATGCTGTAACTGATAAAAGTTTAGAATACTTTTGTGAAGTTGCTGTGAAGTGTTATGCTAAAAAACACAAAATTAATAACCCTATTATTTGGATAGACCACACCCCAAATAATTTAAGAAAAACAAGTGTAATTAATGATTTGTTTTCAAAAGGGAGTGTTAATTATATCCATATTGTAAGGGACCCCAGAGCTGTATATTCATCAGTGAAGGACTTAGACTGGGGGCCTAATACTGCTTTTTTTGGTGCTAAATGGTACGCTGTTAATATTGCTAGTGCATTAGCTAATGAAGTTCCTAATAACATATATAGAGTTAAGTATGAGGATGTTTTAGATAGTAAAGAAAAAACTTTAAAGAGTATTTGCTTAAATTTTGGGGTTGATTATATATTGAGCGAAAGAACGGTTTCATCATTTAAGCTTCCCAACTATACTAAAAACCAGCATTCAAAGATAAAAACTAATAAGTTAGATAAAAGCTCTGCAATTACATGGAAAGAAAAGCTCAAGGCTTCTGAGATACAAGAGCTAGAGTATCAACTTTCTGATATTATTATTTCGTTAGGCTATAAATTAACTCTTCATAATAGCTGTTGCAGAAGAAATAATC
>NZ_JAKEVM010000232.1 GCF_022398475.1 Pseudoalteromonas shioyasakiensis
AAGAAAAAACCTGAAGATATCGTTGAGAGAATTACTGATAGCTTTGCTGGGAAACTGTTGATTCATACTGTTAACTTTTCAGCTTCGTGTGAAAAAATAATTTTTCTAACAAACATCCATGTCAAAGACGAAGTTGAAGATCTACTGGAAGCGTTAGATGAAGAAGATTTTACAAATAAAACCTTAGCAGCTCTCGTAGAGCATTTTAACAATTGTTTCAGTGATGGAACACAGTTGTATAAAGAGCATGAAGTTAAATCTTTAATCTCAAAGTTTGGAATTGTTCCGGGTGTCGAATACTTAAAAGTAGAAGGCGCTATATTCGAATCAATTGCCAGAGAAAAAATCTTTCAGTACAGCGAAATTGATCTTCAGTATATGGAAGCAAGAGAGATAATCGATAACTTGATGGCTTTGATAGAAAGCAAATCTGTGGGAGTGTTGCCGAAATCGTTAGATGAAAAAACCTTGGATGAATTAGCTGGGGTTGGCATTGATGAATTGCTGGAAGTATTGAGTTTATCGAAAATTGGCTACGATATGCTAACTAGTGGTGGTGACACAAAGGCGCTAAAAAGCCTTTCAATATTACAGCGGATTTTAAAGAAAACTGATACGCCTAAGCAACTCATTGACTATGCAGCAAAATGTAAAACTGAATGGGACATTTGGTATAGGAAGTACAGGCACGATGTACCTGACTTTAATTTAATGATGCTGGAATCTAAGTTATCGGACTCTGTAAAACAGAGGATAGTGACAGGGTTTGGATTTACTGAATTAAAAGAAGATGTAGAAAGAATATTTAGTGATTTAAAAAAGGAAAAGTGCTTCACAGCTTTAAGTGAAGAGATTGTTTTAGGTGGATTGTTTTCAGTAATGGTGAGGTCTCAATAAATTATGGATATAGAAGAGTTTTTTGAGGTAGCCAAAGCTTCAAACCTTAGAATTCAACTTGATGAAGTAAAGACTGTTAGGTCGCATAGGCTAAGTAATGAAGCTTTATTTCACTTACCTTTTATTTCAATGGTTGTTTTGTTGATGGCAAAAGAGAGACGGAAACCTAATACTCCAGAATTGGGACAATTGGTAGGAGAGTGCATAGAAAGGTCGATTAAAGAGTTTAAAGGTTCTTCTCAGCATTTAGGCTGGTCAGCAAATCTACGAGTGAGAACGGTAAAAGCGCTTTCGTTTTTGGAAATAGCGAATTTGGTTTCGGTTAATAACAGAAAGACTAAATTAGAAGCTACTGAATTAGGCAAGAAAGTAATTAACAAAGCCATAGATGAGAAATCAGACTTGTCTTACAACCTGCTTTTAATTCAAAGAAATTATCGAAATATATGTAGGGAAAAACAAATGGAGCTTGAATTGGCATGAAGTTAGAATCTCTAAAAGTGTATGCTCGTGGCAGCAATGGATGGGGATCAAGTGAGCTTACATTTGCTAAATCTATCACTCAGTTGTACGGGCCAAATGGGTCAGGAAAAACTCCTCTAGTGCAATCAATAGCCTTTTGTTTAGGCTACCCGTGCGAATTTAGAGATGATATTTATGTTCACTGTGAAAGTGTTGAGTTAACAGTATCTTTAAATGGGAAAATCTATAAATTAAAGCGCCAATATTCGAGAGAGCTTGACGTTCAAGTTCTGGAGCCAACAGGTACTAAACAACGATTTTTTAAAGAAGGCGATTACAGCCGTTATTTATTTGAAGTATTCGGCTATGAATTCCCTCATTTGGTTACTAACTCCAATACTCACACGCATCCTTATTTATCGACAATATTACCAATTTTTTATTTAGATCAAGATATTGGTTATACAGATTTTTATAAATCTCCGGGCAGCAACTTCATTCGAGATCAATTTTCCGAGGCTGTCAGGATTTCTGTAAACCTACCTTCAAAGAATTCCTTTGATAAGAAAAAAAGTGCCATTGATGCGAAAAAGGCTATTGAGAGATTGGATAATAAAGTTCATCGCTTAAAAGGATTGTATGAGGATGCTTTAAATGACAGTGAGAGTGGTAAATTAAATATTGTTGAAGTTGATAGCCAGATAAATTCACTGAAGGCAAAAATTGAAGAGTTAAAGTCGAGTAAGAATTTAAAGCTTGATGCTACGGATAATATAGACAGATTGCTTTCTTCTAAAATGACACAAGTTAGGTTGCTAAAGGAAGAGCTTGATTTGTTAGAAAGTAAATGCTCCAGTATATCGAGTATTCGAACTGAGATTGAAGTGGAAATAAATACACTATCTCTAAATGAAGAGGCCAGAAGGGTTTTTAAATCCTTTGCTGATATTTGTTCGGTTGATGGGTGCGGCCTGTTTCTTGGTAGTTCGGAGTCATACGGTAAAAATCTGCTTTATCTAAAAGATCAAATAAAAGATTTAGAAATTAGTAGCGTAAGTTCCGAAAAAAGAATTGAGGCAATTAAAGTTGAATTAGGAACACACTTGGATGATATCGAAACCCTCAACAAAGAGAGAAAAAATGCTGTAGATGATGATGGTATGTCTGCGCTGGTAGAGTCGATTCATATAAGTCTATCAGAGATTGTTTCCTTAGAAATTAAAAAGCGGGAATTAGAAAATATTAGTGTACTCGAAGAAAAGTATATGACCGCAGAGAGAGAAAGAGATAATGCCATAAGTAGGCAGGAATCTTTAAGCTCAGGAATTAACAAATCTTCAATTGAGTTGATCAGATTCCAATCTAATTTAAAGAGTTCAATATCAAATTGGAAGAATGTGATTAATACTAAAAATGTTTCTGACAATATTGATTTATATGATGGATTCAAAGCTAGTTTTGGTGGGGAAAAGCTTAATCAAATAAAAGGAAGTACGAAACTAAGAGTTGTTTTAGCTTATCATGCTGCTTTGTTTGAACAAATTGTTAAGTCAAACCCTCTGGGTATGAGGTTTTTGATTCTTGATACTCCAAGACAGCATGATATTAGTGCAGAAGATTTAGATCAGTTTATAAAAGCTCTGAAAGTTTTGGCTGATGAAAATAATGTTCAAGTGGTTTTCTCGACTACCGAATATAAATACGAATCTGGAAATGGTGATAAAGATTGGTTGCCGTCATACGATGATGAATCATTTGGTCAGACAATGTATTTAGGTAAATAGGTTAGATTTTATCTGACAGGCTGTTATGAGTGAGTAGTAGAACTTGCCGCTCCATACTTTAGAGCTGTGTAAATGTACAGGTATAAATGCAAATCAGCATTTTGGCTAACCGAAGTCTAGCTAAGTCTGGTTATCCACAGGCTTGATTCAATTAAGTTCTCGGTTAAATTTCTAATATTAAAGCATTTTAAAATTTGACTTAACGAGACTTAAGGACTCGTTTAATCCTAGGCACGGTTTTGCAGTTGATAGAATTGCTTGTACCTATGCTTAGATGCTGGTAACGCATTCGAAGGTTGGATTGAGGATTTCCGGACTTATACGAAATACTCAGTAAAACGCTGTTAAATTACTGCTTTCATAATAAAAAATAATCTTACTGAGATAGAAAT
>NZ_JAKEVM010000233.1 GCF_022398475.1 Pseudoalteromonas shioyasakiensis
GCGTTAATAAAAAACTCGCAAAACTTGAGAAAAAACTAGCTCGCTATAATTAAATACACTTTACTATTGGGTTTGAAGAATAAATAACATATTCTTAACACCAATAGAGTTATTGCTCTATGTTGGTTTAAGTAAGGAGTTTATATGCAGCCACAACACATTGCAGAGTTAATTTTATCTGGGTTTCGCAATCACTATAAACTCTTTCAAGCAATTACTGCCAAAGCACCACTCGCGTTTGCAGATCGTGATTGGCAAAAAATAAATGAGATAAGCAAACTCAGAATTAGCCATTACGATGATCGGGTTAACGAAACCATTGCTAAGCTAAAGTCGCTTAATGAACAGCAAATTATTACCTTAGATCAAACCTGCTGGCTCGAAACCAAACAGCTCTATCAGCAATTTTTGCGCTTTCACCCTCAGGCAGAACTTGCCGAAACCTTTTACAACTCTGTTTTTTGTCGTTTATTTCATCGTCGTTATTTTAATAATGACTTTATCTTTGTAAAAGCGACGCTTGCGGATGCCCCAGCACTACCAATGGAAGTTGAATACCGCAGTTACCACCCTGTTGTTGATGGCTTAAGACCCACAATACGCAAAATTATTAATCAGTTTGATTTTAAAGCACCCTTTGTTGATTTAGAACGCGATATTCGCTTGCTGGTAAAAGCCTTTTATAAACAAGCGCCCGATACACATCACCAAGCATGGCAAATGCGCTTTGATATACTGCAAGCCCCGTTTTACCGTAATAAAGCGGCTTATATTGTTGGCCGTGTGGTATCAGAAAGTGGCGTACAGCCATTTATTATTGCGGTATTGCATCATGAAGACAAAGGGTTATACCTTGATGCCCTACTCACCAAATCATCACAAATGCGCGTTATTTTTGGTTTTGCCCGTGCTTATTTTATGGTTGAAACTCATGCGCCATCTGCGTTAGTACGCTTTTTAAATCAGCTTATGCCGAACAAAACACTGGCTGAGCTATACAATGCAATAGGCTTTCATAAACAAGGTAAGACCGAGTTTTACCGAGAGTTTTTAAGTCATTTAGATCATTCAAACGATCAGCTTGTAATTGCCCCTGGTACACCGGGTATGGTGATGATGGTATTTACTCTGCCGTCGTTTGGTTATGTGTTTAAAGTCATTAAAGATACCTTTGGAGAAAGCAAACCCTTTGGCCGCGATACCGTATTAAAACGCTATCAATTAGTAAAAAGCCATGACCGTGTTGGCCGCATGGCCGACACCATAGAGTATTCGAACGTCGTATTTCCACTAGCCCGATTTGATAGTAAATTACTTGCAGAGTTACATAAAACCATTGGTTCTTCGATGGTTATTGAAGGCGAGTGGTTAATCATCAAGCATTTGTACATAGAAAGACGCATGACACCGTTAAATCTGTTTCTTGAAAATGCCAGTGAACAACAAGCGTTTGAAGCAATAGAAGAATATGGCCAAGCTTTAAAAGAAATGATCGCCGTAAATATTTTCCCAGGCGACATGCTGTTGAAAAACTTTGGGGTGAGTAAACATAATCGCATTATTTTTTACGACTATGATGAAGTTCAGTACCTAACAGACATGAACTTTCGCGCCTTACCAAAAGCAAAGTCGTACGATGATTACTTAACCAATGAGCAAAGTTACTCTGTGGCACCGCAAGATGTGTTTCCAGAGCAATTATGTACCTTTGTGACAGCAAACCCGGTGTATAAGCAATATTTATTGAGTACACACCCTGAGCTTGAAGATCCAGCCTATTGGCGACAAGCACAATACAATTATAAGCAAGGTGTAGTTAGCCACATTTATCCATACCCTGCTGCACAACGATTTATCCATTATTGGTAAACACCAAGGACACACAATGAATATAAGTAAAATAGATTTAAACTTACTTGTTTACCTAGATACTTTACTAAGGGAGTGTAATGTAACTAAAGCTGCTAACCAGCTAAGCATTACCCAACCTGCCATGAGTAATGGCTTAAAAAGACTCCGTAATTTATTTAACGACCCTATTTTAGTGCGTACCAGTGAAGGTATGGTACCAACAGAGCGTGCAAAAGAGCTACAGCCGGTGATCCGCGGCATTTTAATGACCCTTGAAGAAACACTGGCACCAAACCGCGAATTTGAAGCATCACAAAGTAAACGTGTTTTTCGTATCATGGCCAGTGACTACGCAGCAAGCACTCTTGCCCCACGCTTATTAAGTAAATTACACGAAGAAGCGCCCGATACCACACTCGATATTTTGACCCCAAGTGATGTAACCTTCCACGATGTTGAAAACGGTAAGGTAGATATGGCTATCAACCGTTTTGAAAACTTACCGCAGTCGTTTCACTATAAACAAATATGGAAAGACAGCTTTTGCTGCTTAGTAAAAGCAGATAACCCGATTATCAAAGATTTCAGTCTCGACAGCTATTTAAAAGCGCGTCATATTTGGGTAAGTAAAACAGGCTTTGGTGTCGGTGTGGGTATGGACCCTAAAGATGTGCAAAAGCTAGGTTGGGTTGATGAGGCGCTCGCTCACTTTGGTAAACACCGTAATATTGCCACCTTTACCCGTAACTACCACGTTGCCATTCACTTAGCGAAAGAGCAAAACTTGGTTGCAACGTTGCCTTCAAAAGCGGCGAATATTTATTTAGACGATCCGGGCCTTAAAATTCTTGAGCCGCCATTCCCTATTCCGCCATTTGAGCTAGATATGATTTGGAGCCCGCTATTACACCGTGATGCAAGCCATATTTGGTTACGCCAAAAGGTTGCAGAAGTAGCCGACGAGCTTAAGTAAGATTTTACCAACCAAATTGTAATTATTGCTGATAAGCAAGGTGTTAGCTTAGCTTATCAGCAGCATCCCTCCTATTAAAAAAACCAATAACCAACTGAAATACAATAACTTTATATTTAAGTAATGAACTGGAATATGCTTTGCAAGTATCTAATTGCATTGTTTTTAATATTCAAAAAGAGGTCATTATGAATACTCATCAAGGACAAGACGTTCATCATATTGCAGATATCATCCAAGTTATGAATAGCGGTATCGATTTTTATGAAAAAGCACAGGAAAAAGTAACCGACCCAAGCATTATTGCCTTATTTCAACGCATGATAGATGCCCGTAAAGTAAGTGTTGAACGCTTACAACCTTATGCTATTAACGAAAATGGCGAGCGCGAAAACGGCTCTGACTTTGCTGTAGAAGCGCGTAAAGCTTATACATCAGTAATCACCAAACTCGGTGCCGACAAAAACGCCACCTACGTTAGCGAGCTTGAAGAAGTTGAAGATAAAACACTAGCCGAAATCAAGCATGCGCTAAAAAAACCACAACCCCATGATTGTGAAGCCGCGTTATCAAAAACCCTACTGACAATTCAAAGTTGTCATGCTGAAATGAGTAAAATGAAAAAGCATTAAATTGTGAGAGTGCAAAGCCCAGTTAAGCTGGGCTTTTATCTGTTTAGATATACTGTTTATTAT
>NZ_JAKEVM010000234.1 GCF_022398475.1 Pseudoalteromonas shioyasakiensis
ATAAAAAAGAGGTGGAACAATAGTGGAACGCAGCTGCTTAAGATAGATTTAAGCTTTGATTTTTGGGTTTTAGGATTTTTACAGAAAGAAAATGGTGGCCCCTCCCAGACTTGAACTGGGGACCTAACGATTATGAGTCGTGTGCTCTAACCAACTGAGCTAAGGGGCCATTGTATTAGCGAAAGCTAAATTTTTTTGATGCGTTTAGCAGGTTTAACTGACTAAAGCGGGATGCAGTATAAAAAGTTTTTGTAACCTTGTCACTAGCAAAACCCTTTATTTTAACAATCACTAAATCAACTGCTCAAATAGTAAACTCTTTGTTTTTACAACGACCTTAAAGCATGCCGATTAGTTTCTAGCCTCCGACATTGTTCTAGATCAAATAGCTAAATCACTAAACTCGTTAAAATAGCCGCTCAATCAATTGCGGAGTGCTGACTGTGATAAATTTACCAAGCTGGGATCAATCTCTGATCAACAAGTACAATATTTCTGGGCCTCGATATACATCTTACCCAACAGCATTGTCTTTAGCTGATGGTTATAACCAACAAGATATGATTAATGCAATTGCGGCATCGAAAAGCCGTTCTTTATCCTTGTATATCCATATCCCTTTTTGCAGTCAGCTTTGTTATTACTGTGGTTGTAATAAGGTGATCACTCGTCATCAATCTAAAGCCGATTTATACCTAGATAATTTAGCGCTTGAAATTGCTGAGCAAGCAACGCTTTTTGCCGATTATAACGTTGAGCAACTGCATTTAGGGGGTGGTACGCCAACGTTCTTATCGGCAGAGCAAATGAGCCGCTTAATGGCGTTGGTTGAGCAGCATTTTAATTTTGCTGATGATGCCGAGCGCGGTATTGAGATTGACCCTCGTTCTTTAGCTGATGGCATGCTAGTTCACCTACGTAAGCTTGGCTTCAATCGTGTTTCGTTTGGTATTCAAGATTTCAATGATGATGTGCAACTGGCAGTTAACCGCCCGCAAAGCGTGCAATCTGTAAAAGGTTTAATTAGTGAGGCTCGTGAACTTGGCTTTAAATCTATTAATGCCGATATGATTTACGGTTTGCCACTGCAAACACCAGAGAGCTTTAAAGAGACGATTGCACAGCTGATAGAGTTAAATCCTGATCGCGTGTCGGTATTTAACTATGCTCACTTACCAGATAGATTCGCTGCTCAGCGTAAAATTAAAGACGCTGACTTACCATCTGCGGGCGATAAGCTCACTATGTTCAAAAATACCCTTGAGCAGATGTTAGCGGCGGGTTATCAGTTTATTGGTATGGACCACTTTGCCCGCAAAGACAATGAATTGGCAATTGCACAAAACGCAGGTCAGTTACACCGTAATTTCCAAGGTTACACAACGCATGGCCAATGTGACTTATTAGGTTTGGGTGTGTCATCTATTTCGCAAATAGGCAATGCCATTTTACAAAACGAAAAAGAGTTAAAGCACTATTACAAAGCTGTGCAAGAAGGCTATGGCAGTGCAATCTGTAAAGGTGTTGCTTTAACTGATGACGATACGTTACGTGCAGCGGTTATCAAACAATTGATTTGCCAGTTTGAGCTGGATATTCCAGCAATCGAAAAGCAGTTTAATATCAATTTTGCCAGTTACTTCTGCGAGGCACTACAGGCACTCGACCCATTACTAGCTGATGGCTTGGTGTCTGTGAGCCAAGATAAGATCACAGTAACAGCTCGCGGTAATTTATTTATTCGTATTATTTGTATGTGCTTTGATGCGCACCTACAACAACAAATAAAGCAAACTCGTTTCTCACGAGTTATCTAGCCCAACAAAAAGCAGAGCCTAGGCTCTGCTTTTTATTTTGTTTAATTCAACGATACGTCAACTTAATTGAATACTACGTTTTCGCTGCCTGGAGCGGCTTTAAACTCTTCAATTATACGTGCGCAATCTGCTTTGATTTCATCGCTATGCTGCTCTTCAGCACGCCAGCGAGCGGTGTCCATTTTAAAAATCTCTTTTTTAGAGTATTTCTTACGGGCATCGTGCGTTGGCATATCTTTTACGACTTCGTACATTTTAAATATGCCTGGGTAGCGCTCACTTAGCTCAAACTCTTCTGCAAAGCTGTATTGAGAGATCAACACCCAAATACGTAAGCAGCCTTCTGAGAACTCACATTGCTCTTCATTCATTGCACGGGCAATTAAATGAATGCTATCGGCTAGCTTTGCATTACGCTTTGCTTTTGATGCCGCAAGCTTTTGCTCATGCTCAGCTTGCTTCTTGGCGATAAGCTTATTTTGCTCTTTTAATTTATACAGAAGTTGTCCTGCATAAAACGCAAGCCCTGCGATAATTGCCGCACCAATTACGATGGCAATAATCAAGGTTGTGCTCATCGCTCATCCTCATCTTCGTCATCAAACCATTCATTGGCTAAGTCATCAGATAAGTACTTATCGAAGTCAGATTCACCTTCATCAAATGAATCATCTTCAAAGTCATCTTCGTACTCGTCTTCATCTTCAATGCCTAATAACTCGCAAAGTGCTTGGTGGCGAGCAATACGGCTATTGAAGTACTTAGCGTCTTTACCTGTTAATAACTCACCGCGCTCATGACGCTCAACCAGCTTAAGTAGACGCTCGTCATTCTCTAGCGCTTCTAACTCTTGCTCTGGTGTTAGTTCAGGCTCAGTCACTTTCTTAAGCTCAACCATAGGTTTTAAGTTGCGTTTCATTTCAACTTTCGGCTCAGCCTTAGGCGCAACTAAAGAAACCGGCTTTTTACTACCAACACGCTTATCTTTCGGTTGATTGTTTGCAGCAGTGTTTTCTGCATTTTGTGCATCAGGTGCATTTCGAGACCCAGGTTTAGCACCTTTGGTCTTTTTAACTCGCTGCTCTTTTAACGCGCGCATCTCTCTAAGCTTTTCTTTGCTCAGACGTACAGGACCATTCGATGGAATTTTACGCGACTTTTTCTTTCTACTCATATCTTGATCATCTCACTTAAGAGGTTGTGCACAACGCCTTTGTGGCATTGTAATGCTGGCATAACCAGAAGAATTCGATGTGCGGATGTGGTTGGTCAACTTGACGAACTGCGCACTTTTCATACTTTTAGTACAAACGGTGGCTATTGTAACAGGACAAATAAAAAGGCGGTAGAGAAAACATCTCTACCGCCTACTAATCTGAGCGCCAATTATCTGGACACTTCTCCCTTCGACTTTTTAGTCTTTATTATTTTTATTATTATTGTTTATCCATTTTGTTATTGTTTTAACCTTCCGTGTAGCATTCCATTTTGTTTTTATTATTAAACTTCCATGAGCTTTTATTATTCTCGGTCAATCCTGACGCTTTTTTGTTATTTCCTTTAGGACACCTAACCAGTGTCAACCCCTAAAGACTTGCCGCAGTCACTTTCCTTATTACATTGTCCATGTTGTTTTTGCTGTCTCAGCGACAGTGGTTAATTTACTCATTAATAATTTTGTTACAACTGATTTATAT
>NZ_JAKEVM010000235.1 GCF_022398475.1 Pseudoalteromonas shioyasakiensis
ATGTAGCAAAATGTACAGGCTATTTTATATTTTTTTCAGTGTGTTAGTTTGAAGATAGGGCGTAAATTAACAGTCTACGCCGCTTTGTTGGTCAAAAAAATTATACAATAAAGCGCGCAAGCGATATGATCGTCCCCGATTAACTAAAGACTAAAGACTTTTTGGTAGTATTAAGTTGTCATAGTGATTGTTATTTATGACATAAAGGTGAATTGCGTTAATGAAGAAATTGTTTGGCTTAGTATGTTGTTTAACTGCATCAACTGCGTTTGCGCAGGCTGATGTTAAACAACCACAATTAATTAAAAAGTCGACAATACATGCTAGCATCACAGTGGGGTACGGGGGCATTGAAAACCCGGTACTTGATGCTGATGATGTCACTTCGCCAATTCTGCCAAGTTTTGCTTATTATGATGATAACTGGTATTTCGATGATTTCTCTGTTGGCTACAGCCTATATGAAACAGAGAACTTCTACGTTGATTTACTGGGGCGCTTTAATGATGATGGTTTTTTCTTTGAGCTGGATGGGGTAGATAAACTCTATGCCACAGGTGTTGTTCGTTCGAGTTCAGGACGACCGACATTACCCACTGCATCACCAATTAATTTAACACCTATAGAGCGTGACCTTTCTTACATGGCAGGGTTATCATCGGCAGTAAACGTGTATGATAATATCTGGTTAAGTGCTGCGTATGTGCACGATGTAACCAATGTTCATAATGGTTATGAAATATTGTTCAACGGCTATCATGTATTTGAATTGTTTTCTGGTACTGCAGGTCTTGAAGCGGGCATTAATTACAAAAATGAAGAACTGATCGATTATTACTACACGGTTAACCCATCAGAAAGCAAAACGCGTTTACTAAGCTACAATTTAGAAAGTGCCACTAACTACTACTTCAAAGTAAGTTATGAATATCCGATCAGCGACAGTTTCAGTCTTGATTTCAAACTTAAACATACTTGGCTTGATAGCAACTTAGCTAACTCACATATGATCAATAAAAACGGTTATTTCTCAGGTTTTACGGGAATTACTTATCACTTTTAGGCCAACGAATGGTGATCTCTGCACCGCCTGTTTGCGAACTGTTAGCCAAGCTAATTTTACCGCCATGCCAACTGGCAATACGATGCACGATATAAAGTCCTAATCCATACCCACTCGCTAGTTTATCTCCTTCACCTTGTTTAAAAGGCTCAATTAACGCATCCGCATTAATTGGTAAGCCAGGTCCATCGTCTGTAATGCTTATACTGTAATAGCCCGCTTGTTCTGTGCTACTTATATGGATTGTGTGTTTTGCGTATTTTGTGGCGTTGATCAGTAAGTTTTGTACCGCGATTGCCATAAAGCTTGCTTCGCAATAGGCTGTGTCTATTTCAAGGGCTGGTATGAATTCGAGCTCTTTGTATAAATCGAATTTAGCAATTTCTGTGTTGATCAGTTTAGCTAAGTTAACTTTCTCCTGATTAAATACACTTTGATGGTGCTCTAAGCGAGCGAACGATAAGTATTGCTCTAGACGTAATTCAATCTCATCAATATCACGCTCAATTTGGCTACCTTCTTGAGATTCCAAATCGGCAATCGACAAAGCAAATCGCATACGGGTAAGGGGAGTGCGAATTTCATGAGAAATAATACGCGATAAGTCATTATGTAGCTGAACAAACTTATTGATGCGCTCAGACATATGGGTGAAGGTGCTGGCTAATGGCGCAATAGATGAATTTGGTTTTATATCAAGCTCTATACGTTGCGGTTTCTTACTAAAACGATGAGCTGCGCGTTGTAATAAGCTCAAGTCACGAAATACTGGGCGAATGAATAATAAGATCATCGCACCAAGTAAAAAGTAAAAGGCAAAAAATGCAAGCCAGTCAGTTTTGGCTTGCGAAATCAAAGAAATGGGGCCAACTTTTTGGATGCTACCGTTATTGCCTTTGAGGTATATATACTGCTGATTGTTTTCGGTGACGCTGATAATGCCATCTTTATCGAATTTGGCTTGTAATGAATCAGGTAAAACAAGCTCGTTTTGGTTAAAGGAGCTGATCCTCGCTTCTTTTTGCTCAGCTATTTGAGCAAGTTCAGCAACACTTATTTGCACACTCGGTATGTGCTCAGAAAAAAACTGATTATAAAGCTGGCCAAAAGCTAAAACTAAGGCAATTAAGCTTACTGTGATAATTAAGTAAAGCTTAAAAAATTGCTGCTTCATATTTTTGAAATATCCAAGCTGTATCCTTTACCTCGTACAGACTTGATATCAAGCGTTTCTTTTTGCTCGCTAATGGTTTCTTTAAGCTTTTTACGTAAACGGCTAATTTTTAAATCAATAGCTCGGTCAAGTCCGTCATACTCACGGCCAATAACATGCTTGAATAATACCTCGCGAGAAACCGGTTCTGGGGTGTTTTTCGCAAGGTAGGCAATGATCTCAAATTCACTTTCATTGAGGTTCAATGCTGTATTATGAAAATAGATATCGCGTTTTTTACTATCGATACGCAAAATATCAATTTGGTGTGAAAAGTTATCTTGGCCAACAGTGTGGGCGATAATCGTTTTAACTTTGGCGAGTAACAATTCAGGCTTAATGGGTTTTACAAGATAGTCGTAAGCACCTAGGTTTAAGCCCTTAATTTGTGATTGCACAGAATCCAGTGCCGTTAGAAAAATAACAGGGCAACTGTACTTTTCTTTCAATTGAGAAATTAACTCAAAGCCATTGCCATCCGGTAGCATCACATCACAGATGATCAGTGAAGGCATAAAAGTGATTTCACTGCTACGGTACGCCTCAGCAGTATTGAATACATCTATGGTATAGCCATGCTTTAACAAAAACGTTTGTATTAAGCTTGCTAATTTCACATCATCTTCAATTAAAAAAATATGCTGCATTATAAACTCCAGCCAAAGCGCCGTTTTATTCGGTAATCTTTAGCTTCATAGCTTGCTATTGACAGTAGTTGTTGCTTAACAACTTGATTGCTCAATGGATTAATTAATTTCACTGTAAGCGGATGCTCAGTCTTAACCGTTAATTTCTCGATAATTAAACCACCTTGTTTGTAACACTGTGTATATTGAGGACGCTGAGTTATTTCTAAACAAAGTTCTTTAAAGGGAGCAACACGAAAATGAATCTGTATATTAAACTCACAGGCTTTTTGTTTTGCATCTGTCACACACACGGTGGGTGAGACTTTAAAAAAAGGTTGCTCGGGACTGTCATCGCTTAAACAAAGCGACGAAAAACAAAGACAAAAAAACAGTAATAGCCAACTAAATCGGTTTATCATTTAACCAAGTCTCTGTTTTTTAGAAGTCTTTTCTTCAAAGTAACAATAACCATCGAAAGCTGATGTAACCTGCCCAACTCACTTTGAGTACTCATTTTTTTGCCGTTTATTATAATTATTATTTATGCAGCCTATGAGTGG
>NZ_JAKEVM010000236.1 GCF_022398475.1 Pseudoalteromonas shioyasakiensis
CTTTATAAAAACTTTCTAAGTTTTCGACTTTTGTTTGGCTTTTCAGATCTGCAAATGGCTTGTCTGCAAACTTACTACCACGCATTTGAATGTTTAAACGCGCAGCTTCACTATTGAGCATCGTTTTCTTGTAATAATCTTTCAGATCAGCCAAGGTTACTTTTTCAACTTCAGCGATAAGCTTTTCTTTAGAGTCAAACTTAAAGTTCTCACGATACCAGTCTGTAATAAGTGGCGACATTTCATCACTTAAATTCTTAGGTTGCTCTTTTAAAGACACAAGCGTTGCATTTTTAAGTTGTGCAAATGTTTCTTCTGTCATGTTATCAAGCTCAACAGCGTATTGCTTTTTGAACTCATCAAAACGCGCTTGCATTTCTTTAGGACCTTTAACCGGTGTTTGAATATAAAGACCCAATGCTGAGTAGTCTTCAATTGGACGCGCTAGCGCACCAACCGCATAAGCTAATTGCTCTTCAGTACGTAACTTATCAAACGCTACAGTTCTAAAGTGGCTTTGTAAGATTTGTGCCTGCGCTTTTTGCTTATAGCCAGGTGTTGGGTGTACAACCATATCAATAATTGCTACATCAGCTACATCAATATCTTTTTGCAGTACAATACGTTCACCAGCCTGAGGTAACCAAGCTTTGCTTCTGGCAAACTCAGTCGCTTCATGACCTTTAGGTAAAATTGCAGTTAGTTTACTCGCAATAGCGTCAACATCATTTTGGTTATAGTTACCAAACGTGAATACGCGTAAGTCATTGGCAGCAAGTGTTGATTGCTTAATAGCCATAAAATCACCTAAGGTAAGCGCATCTGCCGCAGCAATCAAGGTTTCAGTATCAAATTTACCACTACGAGTAAGCTTAGAGTACTCACCGAATGCTTGATAGAACGGGAACTGTTTTTGCTGATTTAGTAAATCACGCTTAAAACGATCGATTGCTTGGGCAAAACCTTCTTCTGACACCTCTAAGGTTAGATTTTCAAGCGCCTGAGCTAAAAGGACATCTTGTTTATCTGTGAAACCACTAAGCGATAACACAAGGCCATTACTTGGCTGTAACCCTAAACTCATACCTGCAACAGCGGCTTCTGTGCTTAATTTACTTTGTTGTAAGTTATAAAGATCAGCCCAAATTGAGTAAAGAACCTGTGATTTTACATTCACAAGGGCATCTGGCGTATTAATGTAAACTTCAACAAGACCTTTAGGCTGCTCAGCAAACTGCTGACTTGCTTGACGCCAAACTTTAACGCCTTGCTTATCAAATACGAGTTCAGGGTGCGCTTGTTGTTTAAACTCAGCTGTTTTAATTGCAAAGCTTTCAGGTAATAAGCGGTTTACTGTGGGTAATGCTAACGCGTATTCACTTGGTTTATTCCAGCTTGCAACTTCTGACTCGCTGATATCTTCAATACGATATTT
Source organism: Pseudoalteromonas shioyasakiensis (assembly GCF_022398475.1). GTDB lineage: Bacteria > Pseudomonadota > Gammaproteobacteria > Enterobacterales > Alteromonadaceae > Pseudoalteromonas. The sequence continues at coordinate 1,436 of NZ_JAKEVM010000236.1, forward strand.
ACCATCGTAAAAATGCAGCTGTGAATCTGTCTCTTCTTGTTTTGAAATATACCAAATACGTAAAGTATCTTCATTTAATTGCGAAAGGACATTTTGCACCGCATCTGCATCAAACTTTGCATAATAATAAGGTGCGTTAATTGCGTTGTTCACAGGGAATTTTTGCATGCTATCAGTTAAGTTACTTACATAACCAAACTCATCACCTTTTTCGAGGAATTGAAATTCATTGTTTAACGATGTACGAATTTCATTAAAGTATTTGCTATCAACACCCTGCTCTTTAATAAGCGCAATGTACTGCATAACCATAGCCACAATTTCTTCGCGGTTTTGCATGCCAGCATCAGTCAATTCAATATTAACCGTTAAGCTGCCGTAGTTACCATATTGTGTTGGAGCATCAGAAGCAGATAGACGTGACACCCAGCCTTTATCACGTAAAATTTGTGCCGGGCTGCCTTGCATTTCGTTACTTAAAAGGTATGAAACAAAACGATTTGGTTTAACCGCAAACTGTGAACTGTTATCAGCAATTGTGAACTCTAACTGTAGTTGTTTTACATCTTCATTTGGTGAGTAGTAAACACGCTTTCCGCCAGCAACAGAAAAGTCTAACTTATCAGTCACCGTTGGTTTTTCGATTTTTTTGTTTTCAATATCAGCAAAATACTGTTTAGCTTTTGCTTCCATTTCAGCCAGTGGACGATTTGAGATCATCGCCACTTTCATAATGTTCGATGAATAATATTTGTTATAGAAAGCAACGGTTTCTTTATGCAGATTGCTGCCTTCTTTGTCACCTAAAGTTTCTAGGTTACCAATTAAGAAACGGTTTGCAGGGTGTGAGCCCATCATTTGACGTGCCAGTTTAAATTGGCCAAAAAAGTCCATTTCACGACGCATTGACCACTCTGCGTTTACCGCATTTTTTTCTTTGTCTGTGTATTCAGGGTAAAGCTTTGGTGATTTAAAGAAATCAGCAAAGCGGTCAAGTGCTTCGTCGTAGGCATCATTGTTTACTTTGAACATGTAGTTTGTGATATCTAACCAGGTGTAAGCGTTATGTGCGCCACCATTTTTGGTCATGAAATCACTGTAACCTTTAGTGTCTGGGTAGCGGTCTGTACCAAGGAACAGCATATGCTCTAGGTAGTGCGCCATGCCTTGTTGCGACATAGGGTCGTGCAATAAACCAACGCCTACACTCAAAGCAGCAGCTGATTTTTCAGCACTAGGATCTGAAATCAAAATTACATCAATTTCGTTATCTAGTTTTAATGTTTTGTACTCACGGGTGTCGTTTGGGCTGATAACTAACGAGTCAGGAATAAGGTTAGTATTAGCTGCAGGAGGCGTTGTGGTAGAAGTAGAAGAACAACCAGCTAACACTGCAAAAGCGATTGCACTGAGTCCCATTATTTTTTTCATTATTTTGTATCCATTAGAAATTGAATAAATTTTTATTTATCATGTGTTTTCGAGCGCCGCAATTCAATGCTTTTCAGCTAAGTTACAGCAAAACTTTGTAACACATTGTGAAAATGCAATACTTACGGTTAAGATTAATAGCAATAACTATAACAAAGGATGAGCTATGGAAAAGTGGCTAATTGTAGCAATGTTCACTCAGGTCTTTCTGACTTTTGCAGTCATGTACATTATGGGTAAGCGTCGTTTTCGTGCTGCAAAACAAAAAACCATCGAGATGAAAGACTTCTTAACAATGGAGCTTGAAAAGGCTGGGGATAATGTTCGCGTGGCAGATCGTAACTTTATCAATCAATTCGAAATGCCTGTGCTGTTTTTTATTGCGTGTTTAACAGCTCTGCAAGTCAATGCTGTTGGTACTGTATTTGTTGCCCTTGCTTGGGTTTATGTTGCATTAAGAATTATTCATAGCGTAATACACTTAACTTCAAACACCTTGAAGGCGCGCTATTATAGTTTCGTTATCAGTAGCTTTATAATGCTAATA
>NZ_JAKEVM010000237.1 GCF_022398475.1 Pseudoalteromonas shioyasakiensis
CTATAAAGTAACAGTATGAAAGTAACCATAAATGATGTAGCCAAGCTCGCTGGTGTTTCAATGAAAACCGTATCGCGAGTAATTAATAAAGAGCCATCGGTCAGAAAAAAAACGTACGACATAGTGATGGACGCTGTTAACACGTTGAACTATCAACCAAACCTTGCAGCTCGTAACCTAGCAGGCACATCGTCTTTTACTGTTGGTTTAGTTTATGACAACCCGAATGCTTATTATGTCATCGATATGCAAAATGGTGTGTTGTCGCGCTGTAAAGAAGAAGGCTATGAGCTGGTGATTCATCCATGTAACTACCTTGATGGCAACATGGAAGAAGACTTTAAAACCATGATCAAGCGCTCTCGCTTAGCAGGCCTTGTATTAACGCCACCGCTGTCAGAGCAAAATAGCATTATCGATATGCTTGATGAAATGGGCATCCATTATGTACGCGTACTCTCGGGTCGCCCTACAGAAGAAGACCAAGACACTTGTATCTATGTGAACGACTACGCCGCTGCGTACGAAATTACTTCTCACCTACTCTCCCTTGGCCACAAAAACATTGGTTTTTTATGTGGTGACAAAGAGCATAAATCAACAACTGAACGCTTAGAGGGTTACCAGGCTGCATTAAAAGATCACAGCATCTCGATGAATGATGAGCTGATCTACGAAGGCCAGTATTCTTTCGAATCAGGTGTAGAAGGTGCAAAAGCATTATTAGGTGAGAATAACCCGAAAAACATAACTGCCCTTCTTGGCGGTAACGATGAAATGGCAGCTGGCGCGTTATTCGCCTCACGCTTAATGGGAATTGAAATTCCACAGCAGTTATCAATCACCGGCTTCGAGGACTCACCGTTCTCTCGTCAGACTTGGCCTAAACTCACTACAGCCCATCAGGCGAATGATGTGATTTCGCAGCATGCAGCGCGTTTACTGTTTAGAAAAACCCGTGGCGCACGTAATCAAGATAAAGACATCATCACGACCTTTACCCCTTCATTAGTGGTACGGGAAAGCTCAGGCCCTACAACGGCCTAGTTTATACAAGTTACGAAAAAGCCGCTCGATAGCGGCTTTTTTAATGACTAATTTATATGTACTCACAAAACATTAAAGCAATGCTAAACCGCCATTTAAGTTATAAACGTTTTCAAACCCTAACTGCGACAAATTATTTGCCGCTTGTTTAGAACGATTACCACTTCGGCAAACCAAAATGTAGCTATGGTCTTTATCAAGCTGCCCTTGCACTATAGCGTTTGCCATACGGCTCAGTGGAATGTTGATCACTTTGCTATCAGCAACTGTGAATATTTCAGCCAAATTATTCGCACCATGTTCATACGGTTCGCGAGTATCAATTAAGTAAGTGGCTTTATCGTTTAGCATTACTTTAGCATCACTTGCAGCAAGCTGTTTCATTGGTGCACTTTCAAGTGTTTCAACATAGCCACATAGAGAATGACTTACAGTATGCTTTTGCTCATCCGCTTGTTGCTTTAATTCAACAAACTCATCATCTGATACTTGTTCATTTAATAGTTTTGCTAATAACGGTGTCGTTGCCTTTTGTGCATGCCAATCCATAGCAAAACATTGCTGATAATCATGCCCTGAACAAATTACCGTAGAATCTTGCACTGCCATAGCAAGCTGTTTTAATGACTGAGCCATTTTCGCAGCATCGCCACCGCTAATTGCTGTGTTACCTAAGCCACCTGGTAGGATTAAATCACCACAGAAGCAATAGCTGATATCACCGCTTTGTGTATCTGACAATAAATAGCTAACACTATCGTCACTATGACCCGGTGTCGCTACTTTAGTTAAGCGTGCATCGCTTAATTCGATGTTTGCTGAATCTTTAGGCCAGCCAAGTTCATCTATTTCATTAGCAACAAAACGTTCTGCGAGCTCTTTTGATAATAAACAACGAGCCGATAAACGCTCTTGGTGATTATGGGTATCTAAAATCGCTTTTACTGATAGACCTTGTGTCGCGACAATTTTCGCCATACGCGGAATAAGCTCGATAATAGGATCAATCACCACTGCGTTTTTATCGCTGTCTACATATAGCCAACAGCACGCTGCTTGATGACGTAGCTGTGTCAAGCCAATCGCACACACTTCGTGTTGAGGCGATGTACTATCAGATACAACTAAGCAGTTTGCTTCTAGAATCGGCTTTAAAGAACGGATTTTATCGCAAGCAAAGTCAATCTCTTGTTGGTTAACAGCTGGGCCAAACGACATACGTATCGCGTTTTCACTTTGCCAATCACTGACTCCCATCGCATCTAAAACAAAACTACGATTTGCGCCTGAGCTACATGCAGAACCGCCACTAACACGGATACCCGCCGCATCAAATAAATCCATCACCTCTTTACTGGTTAATTCGTTCACAGCAAAGTTTAATGTTGTTGGCACTGAATGCTCAAAACTGTGATTGAACGTGATGCTGCCAAAGGTGTCTGTTAATGCAGCTAATAATTGCTCGCGAAAAGCATGTAGCTGCTCAATTGGCTTGAATGTTTGGTTTTGTTTATCAAGTAATAACGAGAACAACTTATTTAAACCGGCAATGCCCGGTAAATTTTCTGTACCAGATCGCATACCGCTTTCTTGGCCGCCACCAGCAATAAATGGTGTATACGCACTGCCTTTACGAATATAAAGTACGCCAATACCTTTAGGGGCATACAATTTATGGCCAGAGAATGGAGCGTAATCAATGGTTGTTTGGCTTAGCGCTAAGTTGGTTTTACCTAATGCCTGTACGCAGTCAACCATCCAAGCCACATGGCTGTTTTCACTACGAATGACTTGCTCAATAGCGCTTAAATCTTGGAATACACCGGTCTCGTTGTTTACAGCCATAGTACAAATCATTAGTGCATTCGCAGCATGTTTACGAATAAACTCGAGGTCTAAAATACCATTTTTATCAACCGGGATAGCTAATACCTGTGCGTTGATATCAAGCACGCTGTTCCAATGTTTTAGGGTATTTGGCACCGCTTTATGTTCTGTTGCTCCGAAAAGTAATACAGGGTTTTCGATTTGGTGATTTTTTGCAGCAATAAGCGTAGAAACAACCGCCGTTTGAATACCTTCTGTTGCACCAGAGGTAAATAAAATATCACCATCGGTTGCGCCAATGACTTCACGTGCTTTGTTACGCGTTTGTTCTAATAAGTGTTTTGCTTGAATACCCGTAATATGAGAGCTTGATGGATTACCAAAACAGACTTGCATTGTGTGCGAAACCACATCGGCAATTTCAGGAAGTACAGGAGTCGTTGCATTCGCATCTAAATAAATTTGCTGATTAGCATCGTCAGGAAGGTAAAAATTTGCCATGTTAAACGCACCATATTACTAAAAGATATATC
>NZ_JAKEVM010000238.1 GCF_022398475.1 Pseudoalteromonas shioyasakiensis
GAGCTAAGCTCGGCGTTTTTATATCTAATAATCGAGATGTTTATAAATCGATACCCAGCGCGAAAATCATTTTGTAATCTTCTTTTTCTGGTACTACACCGTTTTCATCGGCAATCGGGTCAGCTAAATAGTCCCATACTAATGACATATCAAAATCAATATCATCGGTGATCTCAAACTCAAACGCAGCCATCGCATATTGAGAGTCACCACCTGCATCACTGTTTGCAGTTAGGTAGCGGTAATTAAAGGTAAAATCAATTTTCTTGGTGACCTCTAGCTCGTAATTAGTGCCGACAAAATATGACCAAGATGAATTTGATTTTTCTTCACCCGTAGCGACAGTATCAAACTCAGTTTTTTGATAAGCAGGGCCTGTCGAGAAGTCCCACTCTGTTTTATCGGTATCCATTACATAGTAACCAACACCGGCACCCACTGTGTACTTGTTAGCGATATTTTGAAACGGATCACGGTAGTACTCAAAGAAGATAGGGCGGTAATACATTTTTTGGGTCTGAAACCAGTCGAAGGTACCGTTAGCGCGAATGTTGTTTTTAGTGACTTGCTCATCGCTGGTGGTGCGATAACCTAAAAACTCAGCGAGGAAACGGCTAGACGCCGTACGGCGCTTGATATCTGCACGAGCCGAATATTCGGTTTGGTCAGTATTACCTTTTGATATATCGGCACCTAGTGATATTTTCACTGTCCATGCACTGAGTTCGCTTTCAACTGAAGGAGCAATAGAGACTAAATCGCGATAACGGTATTTAGCTTCTTGTTCGCCAACTTTCACAAAACCACCAGAGATATTTAATGTGCCGCTTAGCTCATTACCATCGTTAAAGCGCACAGTATGGTGACGATCTGAGATAATCATGTAGACATCTTCGCGATCAATAATTAATGTGTCGAGCACATCACTGTCGAACTCAATCTCTTTATCATACATGGAGACTAGCTCGCCTTTGAGCCATTCGCCTGAATTCAGCCGTACCCAATCGAAATGAGTGGCATCTTTTATGATTATGCCGCGTTCTTCAAGAAGCGGATCAGGAAGTGATTCTGCACTATAGCAAGCAAATGAGCTTGCTACAGCAGCACTAATAAGCAGGTATTTTTTGAGCATTATTTCAATCCATGTTAAATAAAATGCATTCAAGGGGTGAGGTTGTTATTACTATAACCTGTTTAATTTTAGAACAATTTCAACTGCTGTTCAAAAATTACTTAAGCAGATGGCAAAAACAAGCGCTGATAGGTTTTATAAGCATATTCATCACTCATCCCTGATAAGTAGTCACATATTATGCGCATTGCATTATCACCTTGCTGGTGCGCATTTAGCCACATTTCTTGGGTTGTTTCAGGTAATAAGCGCATTGGGTCGCTGGCAAAAGCACTAAATAACTCAATCAACAGGTTTTGCCCTTTAAATTCAACTTGCTGCATCTTTGGCTCGCGAATTAAACGTTTAAAAACAAAATGTTTTAGCACGTTAAGAATTTCGGCAAATTCATCCGGTAGGCTTACTGTGTATTGCAGTATTTCTGATTCGAAATCTGCGTTTTGTACAACTAACTGAGCGTTAATAATAAAGGTGTTAACCAACTCACCAATAGCGTCTTTACGCTCATACTCGTGATGAGAAAAGAGTCTGGCAGTTATTGAGCTCAAATGGGTGGTTAGCCAAGCAGAGTCAAGCTCTTGCAACTTTACAAGGGCATGATTTTGCCAATCAGCCAGCGTTAAAACTTCTGTAGCTATGGCATCTTCTAAATCATGTACGGCATAAGCAATATCGTCAGCTAATTCCATAATTGCTGAGTCTATCGATTTGTAATGGGTTTTAGCTCTAAACTCATCAACCTTATAATGACTACTGAGCAGTGCTTTATCTTTGTTAGACAGTGGCTCAATGATCCAGTCGAAAACATCTTTATCGTCTTTGTATAAGCCTTTGGCAGGGCGCCAATGGTCAGCTTTAATAAAGCTACGCTGCTCACTCAAAGGTGGAATGCTGTGCCATAAATCATCAATAAAGGCTGGGTATTTAATAAAACCTAACAAGGTGCGTCTGGTTAAATTCATACCATAGCCATTTGAATAGGGCTCAAGCTTAGACACAATTCTTAATGTTTGCGCGTTACCTTCAAAGCCTCCATGCTCGCGCATCATGTAATTTAATGCTATTTCACCACCATGCCCAAAAGGAGGGTGGCCAATATCATGAGCAAGACATAGGGTCTCGAGTAGGCTACCGCTCGGAAAATTCGTAAATTCAGGGTGCTGCTTTTTTAGATGACGTAATAAACCACTGCCAATTTGAGCAACTTCTAAAGAATGGGTCAGACGGGTTCTATAAAAATCATTTAAGCCAATACCCATAATCTGGGTTTTAGCCTGCAACCGCCTAAAGGCTGCGGCGTGGATGATTCGAGAGCGGTCAACTTGCCAAGCTGAGCGGTTATCGTTTGGACGATATTTTTGCTGATCAATAATGCGAGCTTGCCAAGATTGGCACATAAAAATAACCTACCTTTTTCTCGTTTGCTTGCTTTTCAGTATACGCAAGCGCTTGAAAATTGCGAGTAAATTGGCGCTAAATCACGCTATTTTGGTAAAGGTTTAGGTAATTCTCTTAGGGCAAATTCGCCAAAAATAGAGGGTTTTGGTATACTTCGCCTTTGTGTGTGCGTGACGTTACCGCACATGAGTAGTAGTTTATATGAGAGAATACATGCTTAATTACGTTTTTCGAGCTTTACTTGCTGCTTTTTTTGCATGGGCGTTGTTATCGCCATTTGTAGATAAAGAAGTAGTAGAAAGTGGGTCTGAACAATCGCAGACAACGCCAAAAGGGACCCAGCGCGTAATCAAAAAAGAAAAGCCATTACATAATGTGAAACTGCCAGATTTTGCAGCTTTTACTGATGTGAAAGAAAAGAAACATGCATTTTTTGATTTTATTCGCCCTCATGTTGAGGCCGAAAATAAAAAGATTCTACAGCAGCGTGCGACTCTAGAAATCGCGCGCATGATGCTGGAGTACAATGAGCCACTAAGTAGCAAACAGCAATCAGATATTAAAAAAATACTGAATAGCTACAAGTTGCCTACCACCATAGATACTTTATCGCTTACCCAGGCACTTCGTCGTGTAGATATCATTCCTAAAGAGCTTGCGCTTATGCAAGCAGCTAATGAGTCAGCATGGGGTACGTCACGCTTTGCACGTATTGGCTTAAACTTTTTCGGCCAGTGGTGTTATAAAAAAGGCTGTGGCATGGTTCCTCGTCGCCGTGCCAACGAAGCTGCTCACGAAGTGGCTGCATTTCAATCGGTACGTGCTGCTGTAAACTCTTATTTTAAAAATATTAATACCCATGCGGCGTATAA
>NZ_JAKEVM010000239.1 GCF_022398475.1 Pseudoalteromonas shioyasakiensis
AATTTACTGATTAAAAATACCAATAATTAAATTAACTGTTCTATGGCGTACAACTGTTTATTGCCAGCAATAGAGAGTTCAACTTCATCATCAAGGCTCTTTCCAATCAATTGCTTACCTAACGGCGCTTCTCGTGTCACAACATAAATAGGCTGTTCTTTTACGGTGACTATTAAGCCACCTGCACTTGGGCCCATAAAAAACCACTTTGCGTAATCTTGTTCATCGACAAGACACACTAATGCACCTTCACGAACCTTATTAAATTCGCTTTCTTTAAACACCGTATTGAATGCCTGAATATCACGGTAGCACTCATTAACCCGTTCAGCTTGCCCTTGCGCTAAGTATGCGGCCTCTAAACCCAAGGTATCGTATTGGGTTTCAGCAACACTTTCTTCGTGGGTTGCAGCGTCATGAGCCGCTTTTGCAGCTGCTTTGGCGTTTTGCAGTTGTGCCTCTAGCGCAAAGCGTAAATGTTCAATTACGTGTGTTTTATTCATATCAAAGCAGTTAAAACAGAAAAGCCGCTATTCTATGGAAAAATAGCGGCTGATGAAAGTAAGTTATAAAACTGACTTACGGCATGTCCATATAGGCTTTGGTTTTATCATCCAGTGTTTGGGTGTAATTTTCTGAACTTAACCCCAATAACTGCGGCAAGGTAGCGGCGATACAAATCGATGAGAAGGTTCCCACCACAATGCCTGCAAATAACGCAATGGCAAAGCCCGTTAATGCAGCACCAGCAAGCAACCAAATACAGGCAATGGTCGCAAGTGTTGTGCCTGAGGTGATCAATGTACGCGTTAACGTAGAGCCAATTGCATCATTAATCACAACATGGGTGTTAATGCGTTGATTGTCTGACTGAATACGTAAAAGCTCTCTGACTCTGTCGCCAACTATAATTGAGTCATTTAATGAATAGCCAATAATAGCTAGTAAACTCGCCAGTACGGTTAAATTAAACTCAAGCTCTAGCAAGGAAAACAAACCAAGCACTAAAGTTAAATCATGTAACAGTGCAACCACTGAACCTACCGCGAGTCGCCACTCAAAGCGCACTGCAAGATAAACCATAATTGCAATCAGCGCCGCAAATAAAGCTAAACAACCTTGTTCAAAAAGCTCATCACCCACTTGTGAGCCTAAAAATGAGCTAGATAATACGCTATAGTCTACACCTTGCTCATTCAGCTCTGCTTGCCAAGTACTGCCTTTGCTAGCCTCTGGCGCTTCTCTTAAAACAAAGTGATATTCACCTGCTTTAGTGATGGTTAATTTGCTTGCAACCTCGGGGCTTAACTTTGCCTTTAAATCAGCAATTGTCGTGACTGACGTTGTGTTAATTTCACTGATGTAGCCACCTGTAAAATCAAGGCCAAAATTTAGCCCTTTTACAGATAAAACACCTAGGCTCGCGATGACTAAAACACAACTTAGCACTAGCCCTAAAACGCGTGCTTTACTCGCCGCAGTTAATGTTGACCAACTCATGCTTTAGCCCCCGTCAAATTGGTTAGTTTAATGTAGAGTGTTTGGCTAAGCGCTTTTGAAATATAAACGCCAGTAAAGACACTAGTTAATAGCCCAAGCGCTAATGTGATTGCAAAGCCTTTAACCGGTCCATATCCAATGGCGTATAGGATAATTGCTGTGATCATGGTTGTTACATTGGCATCAAAAATGGTCGTAAATGCTTGGTTATAGCCTTGTTCAATCGCTTGATAAGTAGGTCGACCTTTACGTTTCTCTTCTTTTATTCGCTCAAAGATAATCACATTTGTATCAACTGCCATCCCTATTGTTAAAACAAGCCCTGCAATACCTGGCAGTGTCAACACAACACCCGGCAATAACGACATTAAACCAACTAAAGCCGTTAAATTAAGGAGTAAAGCAATATTGGCAATCAATCCTAAGCGACGATACCAAAGCGCCATAAATGCAAGGGTAATACCGATGCCCAGCATTAACGCAGCTAAGCCGTGTTCAATGTTTTCACTGCCTAAGCTTGGGCCTATGGTTTGTTCTTGTACAATGGTCACTGGCGCTGTGAGTGAACCTGCGCGCAGTAAAAGCGCTAAATCGTAGGCTGCTTGCGGGCTTTTCATATTAGTAATACTAAAACGAGAACTTAAATGCTGGGCAATGTTTGCCACATTGATCACTTCGCTTTTTTTAACAACGTCGCCATTTGCATCCCGAGAGTATTCCGAATACACCGTGGCCATAGGCTTTCCTATATTGTGCTTAGAAAATGCAGACATCGCATCGCCACCTTGCGAATCTAAACTAAGCTGAACTAAAGGCTTGCCCCATTCATCTTTACCAACGCTGGCATTATTAATGTGATCACCTGAAAAAATCGCAACAGGGTTTAAATTAACAACGCCACCGCCTTGCACATTAAACGCTTTACCACCTACTTCGACAACCTGGTAAAAATCGAGGGTCGCAGTTGCACCAATAATACGCTTAGCTTCTGATGGGTCTTGCACACCGGGTAACTCAATGCGAATGCGCTGCTTACCTTGTCTTTGCGTTACCGCTTCTGTGATACCAAGCTCTTCAATACGACCACGCAGGGTTGTTAAGCTTTGCGCCATAACTTGTTTATTAAATTCGCTTTGGCTTTGCTCATTAAAATGCAGTAATACCGTGGTTAGGTTATTTGTTGTTGATTTAGTTTGCATCAGGCCTTTGAATTGACCTTGCAACGTTGAAACAAGCCCTGCGAGTTGCTCCTCACCACTTGGTAAAATTTGTAGCTCAACCCCTTCTTTGACTTCACTTGCCCGTATCCCACGGATTTTGTCTTTACGAAGCGTCAATTTAGTTTGTTGATACACACTGTTTAAGTGCTCTTGCATTGCTTTATCAAGGTCAACATCAAGCACAAATAACACCCCACCATTTAAATCGAGTCCCAATTTAATCGGTGATAGACCCAGCTGCTGGAGCCATTGCGGGCTTGTCGCATGCTCAACAATTTTAGCCTCTAGTTGTGGGTATTGTGTTTTGATAAAACTCAGCGCATTGGCACTTTGAGTAGGCTCAGCTAATAAAATAGCCAGCAGTGCTTGGCTATCATTGGCTTCAGTCACTTCAAAACCATGTTGATTTAGTGATGTTGTCACACTTTGCAGCGTCACAGTTTGATCTGGCAAGCTAATGTGCAACCAAGATTTGTTAGGGTAAAGGTTAGGTAGTGCACTAACCGCTAATAAAAAACACGCCGCTATCATAGCGACATAACTCATTTTTAGACGACGCCATAGCGCCGGCTTTGATTTATGTGACATACATGACTTCCTTCCGGCATTGTCAGCCGGTAAATAT
>NZ_JAKEVM010000024.1 GCF_022398475.1 Pseudoalteromonas shioyasakiensis
ATATAAATATCATAAAAAACAACAGTGTAACGTAGCAAAAATAAAAATGAACGGAGTAGATTTTGCTGGCAACTATTAGCTATTTATCATCACCTAAAAACATAAAAAGCATGGTTACTCTACTACCATTAATCGCTGCGATACTACTTGAAAGCCATATTCGTTATCTTTCGCTGAGAATTGATTCACCAAGTACTTATCTAACAGTAAATTTACAGCTGATATTTGAGTGTATCCCTTTCTTAGTCGCTCACTGGATGGCATCTCAGCATTCTTTAAAGCAGGCTTCATTGTGGTGGTTGTCTGGGTTTATTGGTTATCCAATACTCACTTATCTGTTAAGCAACAGCTTGCCAACTTATGATAAATGGCACTACTTACAAGAGCAATGTTGGTTACTTTGCAGTCTAGCAAGTTTACTTTGGCTTTCATCCCAACGTTTTAAGAAAAACCAAAACTCTAAATTAACCAGTTGGATTAGCTCATTGTTTACATTAAATAAAGTTGTTTTTGTTATATGTTTTGGCTGGGCATTTGTCATGGCTGGCATACTTAATAGCCATGAAGCCCCTCTGCTAAATCAACCATTCGCATTAATATTTGATACTCAAAAACTACTTACAAACTTTTATCAATTCATTTGGTATTTTTCTCAGCTTTTGGTCTACGCAGTTATCGTTCACTGCATTTTTTTATTTAATCGTTACATTTTAATACGTCAACTATTAGCCAGATATGGAGTGCTCATTTTTGTATCTGCATGCTTAATTAGCATGGTTATTTTCACACCATTTCTTGTCGCTATTGTGCTCACATTGCCCGTTAATGACTTACCCTCATATGTTGCCAATCTAACTCCTGGAGGCAACCAAGATATTATCAATAAGTACAATTATCAGTTTATGTTTCTATTTTTAAGTATCTCTACTCCCATTATCTTGGCGTTTGAACGCCAACAGCACCACCATAAATTAGAAGAAGTTGCCAAACAGCAAATAAGAACTGAACTAAAGTTATTGCAGCAGCAAATTAATCCGCACTTTTTATTTAATACATTAAATAACTTATATGCACTTGCATTAACAAAATCAGAAAAAACACCTGAATTGGTATTACAGTTGGCTGACTTACTGAGATACACTGTATATGAAGGGCAAAAACCATTCGTTCCACTCGAAAAAGAGCTAAATTACATTAAAAACTTTCTTGAACTGCACAAGATAAGACATGCAAATAATTGTAGATTTAACCTAGTATGGCCTGAAACTAGTCACTCTCTTTCGATAGCACCACTGCTTCTAATCATTTTAATTGAAAACACCATAAAGTACGGTGTTGAACACGCAAAAGAAAACGCTGAAGTAACGATAAAACTAACATTAAATGATAACGTTTTAACTTTATTTTGCGAAAATAGCATTCCTCACAAAAGTGATAACGCTGATTCAGGTATGGGGCTAAACAATTTAAAGCGGCGCTTAGAGCTACTTTATCGAGAAAGACATGCTTTAGTGGTGCGCAATCACAATGGACTTTGGCAAACCGCCCTCTCTTTGGAATTATCAAATGATTAAAGCAATTGTTGTTGATGATGAACCACTTGCTCATCAAGTAATTCTTCATCATTTAGGGTCTCATTCAGATATCAAAGTAGTTTCTCAGCATTTCAGCGCTAAAGATGCTTTGTACCAATTAGCAAAATCAACTATTGATGTCGTATTTTTAGATATAAACATGCCAGAATTGTCAGGGTTAGAACTCATTCAAGCACTCGCTAACCCGCCTCAAATTATTATTGTGAGTGCTTATGAAGAATATGCACTCACAGGCTATGAGCTAAATGTTACTGATTATTTACTCAAACCTGTATCAGCACAACGTTTACAGCAAGCAATAAATAAAGTGCGTGAGCGGATTTCCCAAACTCCGGAAAGCAAATCAATCACTCTAAAAATAGATCGCGAAAAACGCAAGCTTAGCTTAGATACAATTAAATACATTGAAGCATATGGTAATTATGTAAAAGTACACCAAGATGACCACACGATCCTCGCAACAACGACACTAAAGCAGATCTTAGAGCAGCTAATAGGCTCATTCACTCAAGTCCATAAATCATACATAGTGAATAACAGCAGAGTCGTAGCTGTTACAAACGAACATGTAGAGTTAGATACTAGTGACAAGATAAAAATTGGTAAATCATTTAAAGAACACTGCAAAGTTTTACTTTAGAGAATGCATATCAGATGATCTACAAGTGTCTTATGCTGTGAGCTTGGCCAATGAACGCCTTCTGAAGGGCATGGCGTTATTAATTCAAAGCAGTTAACAAAACTACAGTCGTTGCTGTCAGCAACATTTTTAAACTCTTCCACTAACTGTTTTGCTTTTAACTCTGCACCTGCATATATAGATTGATACGCGCCAACCTCATACACCGCCGGCGGGCTTAGTATCATTATTTTGGGTAATTCGCGGTGCAGATAGTAGTTTTTTATATCTAAAATGAATATTTCGAGGGCTTTGGCAATATCAGCAACCGACAGTGCAAAACGGCGCTTTAAATCATTCGTGCCGAGCTGAATAACAATCACATCTAAATGATAAGCCGCTAAGTAGGGCTCTAAGTATTTAATGCCCAGTTTATCGCCACTGAAAGGCGGGTCATTCACCAGTGTACGATTAGGCTGGCCGGCTTCAATAACTTGGTAGCCGGCACCTAATTTAATCCCAAGTAAACTAGGCCAGCGCTCATCGGCTGCAAAGCGCTTACCATCGACGGGTGAAATACCATAAGTATTTGAATCACCAAAACATAAGATATTCATTAGAATGGATTCAATGTGTAACCTTGCTGCTGCAACTGTGCATGCGCGGTCATTGCCGATAACGCCATTTGCACACCAGGAATAAGCTGCTGCTGTTTTACCTTCATGTGCGTTGCAGACTGCCCGCACACATACACAACGGTATTATGTGCCAACAATTGTGAGATCAATTGCTGATTTTTATTGTCACTATCAAAGCGCTGTTTATAAAAACTGTTTTCCAGTACATCAACACTTGCGCCACCATGCACAACTAAAGCAAGTTGAATGTTCTCAGGCTTCACACCATGGGCTATATGCATATTAATGAACCGTGCTAATGAGTTCATTTTGTTATTCTGCGCCCCTTTTTCTGCCGCATCAGCTACATCAAACGCCACTTTGAAAACCGTTTGATCAGAGATTTGTGCATGGTTTGGCACATCATAATAAAAACCAAAACCTTTAATAGCAGGCTCAGCTTGTTCTGCATGACTAAACGAAGATAATAAGGCTAAAGATAAACCTAACAGTGTTGATTTCATATAAGTTCCTGTTGATTCTTTACTCTAGCCTACCTTGTTTAAACCCGTTTAACTAGCATCAATATGTTGGTGCCCTTTAAAGGTCATGCCTAAGTAATTAAAGGTGTTTTTAAACATCTCGATAAACGCGTTAGGTGCGTGAGTAGATCCTGCATTTGAGAGCAATGAAAACTGCTTTTCACGCAATGTTCTCAGTTTTGGCCTGAGTGTTTCATCATCCATGTAATCAGTGATCCGGTCTAAAAATGCTTTAAACTGCGGTGTGGTGTTATACCAATACACCGGCGATGCCAGCACCCAGTGTTGATAATTCAACAGCGCTTCAAATACCGCATAAAAGTCATCATTTTTATATTGCTTATCGTAGCAATAAGGCGAGATAACATAGTCATCTAGACATACTACATCGCCGCCATATTGGGCTTTATAATCATTAACTTGCAAACTCGTATTACCCTTTTTTCGCGCACTTGAATAAATAATTACCGTATTTGTTATTGGTTTTTGTTGCATGACTATCACTCCTTTTTTATGATGTGCGCAGCGTAAAACCTCAAGCTAACTTTAGGTCAACACCTTGGAGCAAATTATGTCAGATAAGAAACTTATTGATGCAAACCTAGCGGTTGGCTTTGTGGCAAAACGCAGTGGCGTAAAAGTTTCAACTTTGCATTTTTATGAGTCTAAAGGGCTTATTCGCAGCTGGCGTAATAACGGTAACCAGCGCCGCTATAAACCCGATGTATTACGCCGAATTGCCGTAATAAAAGCTGCGCAAACCATGGGCATAACTCTTGAAGACATTAAACAAACGTTAAGCACCCTACCAGAGCAACGCACACCCACTAAACAAGATTGGGCAGCTCTTTCTAAAGTCTGGCAAACGCAATTAGATGAACGAATTCAATACATGCAGCGTTTGCGCGAGCGCGTTAACGGTTGCATTGGCTGCGGCTGTTTATCAATGGCCAAATGCCCTATCTACAACAAAGATGATTATTTAGGTGAAGAGCACAGCGGCGCTGTGCTGTTAGAAAGAGATTAAAGTTTAGCTTTGCTCAGCTCACACATACCGTAAATAGCAAACGTATGCTCAGGCGCCTCTTCTATCTGAATATCAACTGTTTGTGGGCTTTTTGAGAGCTCGCAAACAAGATCGCCAAGCAACCCTTTAAGGGTATTACTATTTTCATGAATTGAAATACTTGTATACCAAAGCACAATACCTTCGGGAGTGCCATTTTCAAGGTAGATATGTTGAATAAGCGAGTCATTATCAAACATATTTGCAGATTTAGCTGTTCTTATTAGCTTTTCATCAAAGCGAAAGCGGCCATTCTCATCTGTTATCGTCTTATCAATATATTCTTTACCATAAGTAAGCGAACGGGTTACTTTTTGCTTTGCCACCGGCTTACCATTATCTAGTAAAACCCCTTGAACTTGAGCAGATAACAAAAAAACACTTTTATTGAACAAACCAAACATGCTTGCGAATACCTCAGTTGAAGTAAAAAGAATAATAGCGACAAATGCTAACCTAACAAAGCTCACTACCACACGGCCTCTCTATTTACTTGGCAATCTACAGGATCTAAATAAGGTTTTAGCTCCTCTGGGAATCCATGTTTTTCTGTTATGTCTTTATCAACTTTGAAGTAATGCTCTATCGATTGATATAAGTGAGTACCAAGCGGGATAGATGTATCCATAAAGGTCATGGCTGTGGCGTATGCCAGTGAATCCCATTCACGATTTGAACCGCCTACATAAAAAGTAGGCTTAGTGAAGCGATAATGTTTAGGGTATTTTAACGGCACCATGAGTGACACAAATACACGTGAGCCACCACGGGCTGAACCGACATTACGCTGATTTGCGCCATAGCAAACAATGTCTTCGTACGGTAAGTAAAACGGTTTTCTAAACAAGGTATGCGGGGTTTTTACAAGGCCAGTATGGCGATTAAAGTAAAAATTATCTCGGTGCGCTAATATAGCGCGATGTTTCAGCATATAAAAACCGACAATAAACATAGGTGCATATATAGCAAATGGCACCCATCGATAGTCGCCCCACACAAAACCAATAACAACCAAATCAACGAAAAAAAACATAACCGCAGCGACCATTAGCAGGAAACTTAGAGCAGTAAATAAATTTGACCACCCTCCAAACCATGAAATAGCCAACTGCTTACCATCATTCTCTACCCAATGCCCCTCAAGTGTTGAGCCACTATCTGGGGATTCAAGCTCTGCTGAATATTCATCAGTAAAACGCTTACTTTTAAAGGTACGAGTTTTAAAGCGGCAACCATTGAGTGCTTCTGCTTTTTTTAATCGCGTTTCATAACTGTCTTTATGTAAATAGTCTCTTGGTAGTTGTTCGTTATAGGTTTGACTATTCTTACGGTATTTAACTTTATTTTCAGCTCTTATATCTATTTCTGCCGCTTTCTCTGGATTGTCTCTTGCGAACTTCTCTATTCGCACCACCGCTTTTTCATCTAAGGCCAACTGTTTAATGGTTTTATCTTTTGCTCTAGCAGGGTCTCGGCCTGGGTTTTCGGCGCACCACTGGTTAATTGCATTAATACGATTTTCTCTTTTAATTTTTTCTCTTTCTTCATGAGTTAAACCGTCGTTTTGTTCAGCAATATAGCGTTTAAGATCCTCATCACT
This sequence comes from Pseudoalteromonas shioyasakiensis, assembly GCF_022398475.1. Lineage (GTDB taxonomy): Bacteria > Pseudomonadota > Gammaproteobacteria > Enterobacterales > Alteromonadaceae > Pseudoalteromonas. The sequence goes on from NZ_JAKEVM010000024.1 coordinate 6,040, forward strand.
AATAAGGCTATCTATTAAATCATCCAGATTGCTTGATTTTACTGAGCTTTTATCATCACTACTCATTGCCATTGCTCTCTACATTCCTTGTTTTTAACCATTCCACTTTAAACTTCTTAAACCTCAAACACCCACTGCTATTTGTCTTAATAAGGTTTTTGTTAATCGCTTCCAATAAGGCGTTGTATCAGGCTGATTTAAGCTTTCGTCAATTGGCCATTTTTCCCATGGTTTGGTGATTTCTTCGTTTGCCCAGCGTTTAGGGTTGGTTATTGCGCCATCAAAGTTAAAGCGATAAATATCGTTATCAAGCTTTTCTTCTATCTGCTTCATCTGTTTGTAACTCATTAAACGCCAAAACTTTTCTGGGCGGTTATTCTGTTTATCAAAATCGCGTGTTAGTGGGTCTAAATGACGAAACGGCTCAATTTCGGGTGAGTCCACTAATGGTTTGCTTAAATCCATAAAACGCACCACGCGCTCCCATGTGTAACGACAGTAGTTTGGGTTCTGCGGATTGTCCTTAACGCGAATTTCACTAAACGCACCTGCATGGTTGCCGTAATCTTTATGAGCCACATACATCGCATGAGTCACACCATGTCCTTGTGAATGGTTGGCTTTAGCGTAAAACGCTTCTATCTCTGAGAACGGAAAGGTCGCATGACCATGCTCATTCTTTTGCGCATTATCAACCGACCAGGTAAAACTCACCGTTTGATTTATGCGGTCAAAATACACCTCACGCCGAGGTAAAATGTAACGTGCTAATATGGGACTGAAGTTGAGGAAGAAAATATTAAAACCCAGAGAAAGGCATACAAAAAATACAGGGAAAGACGCAATGTTCGGTTTGTATATCAATTCATAGAACCATGCAATCAAGGCTATAATCATGAAAGTAGTTAGTACTGCCCCCATTAATATCGGCCCCAATATTAACCCTAGCGACCAGTCATTCCCTTTTTGAAAACCTAAAAAACGAGCTTGATTATACAAACTGTCTGGGGCTACCTCTTTACTATCTTCTTTCTCTAAGAATGTTCTTACAAACATCAATCCTTTAAGCGAACTATATTCAAACTTCTTAGGTACGATATACTGTTTAAAGTTCTGTGACGCTTCGATTGTTCTTGCATTCATTTTTGCGAATCTATACGAAATAGACATTGATATCCTTATCTTTCAATGTTGCCCTAACAGTCAGTTTTTACAAATCAATCATTAAAAATGAGGTGAATTTTTGCCACACTGTTTTGCCAAATTTAATCTCACTTTCTGGTTTTATATTTTCTGCGTATTTCCAAGGAAACTTAAAGATTTCAGGTGGATTGAGCTTTTTGATTGGTTTACCCATCAGTAAATTATCTAGTTGCTCGTCATCATTAAACTCTTTTAATTGCTCGTTTTTTGCTTGGCTAATCTTTTTTAAAAAAGATTTATCAACACGATACCAAAAGTATTTTGGACGACCGTTCGCTTTATCAAACTCTGCGGTTGTTTTATCAAACTCTCGATAATATTCAAATTGCGGGATATCGGCCAAAGGCTGAGTAACATCCATAAAATTTTGCAATAGCTCCCAATGTAAAAATGCAGAGCTAATTAAATTAGCACCTGTCCAAGCATAAAAAACGTCTTTTTTGAAATGTAATAGTGTAAACCCCCTATATGGAAAGCCGCTTTGAGGGTTGTTTTGGACTTTATAGTGAGCGTTAAACTCTTCAAAAGGAAATTTCAAAGAATGGCTTCCACTATTATTATCCATCCAAACGAGACCTTTCGTACGCTCAAAGTTAACTCTTGAAGCTTTGACCTTTTTCCTTATTAACTTCCATATCGTTAAATTAAAAAATTTAGAGAATGCCCACATTAAAAATATATAGCAAAGTGCAAGAGTGCCTTGTTTTTCATTACCTAAAAGATATAAAAATACTGGAATAAAAAAAAGACATAAGAGAATAGTTAAGTGAATACAAACCCAAATCAGTAATAATATATCAGACACTTTCCTACCAATTGTTGATAGGCTTAGAATGTTTGGCGTGCAACCAAGGACATTTCTATAGTGCTCTGCTTTACCAGATAAATTGTACTTAAACGCAGCGCTTTGATAACTATCATAACAATGCCCAGATACATTACCCCTGGGAAATAGCGCTTGTTTACTTTGATAGCGACAATACATTGAATCACGTTCACCTGTTGCGATTTCATTTCTAAATTTTGCAGCTTGTTTTCCGCGATAAGCGGTTTCTGCGTATTCCTCAAGCATATTCAACTTCCTTATTACCGAACTGTATTACTAACTATTTATTTACAGTTCGGCGCCACTCCTTTGCGTAAATGCAAACCAAACTAGCTTCGCTACCACACGGCTTCTCTATTTACTTGGCAATCTACTGGATCTAAATAAGGTTTTAGCTCTTCTGGGAATCCATGTTTTTCAGTTATATCTTTATCAATTTTGAAGTAATGCTCTATCGATTGATATAAGTGAGTACCAAGCGGGATGGATGTATCCATAAAGGTCATAGCTGTGGCGTATGCCAGTGAATCCCACTCACGATTTGAACCACCTACATAAAAAGTGGGCTTAGTGAAGCGATAATGTTTAGGGTATTTTAACGGCACCATGAGTGATACAAATACGCGTGAGCCACCACGGGCTGAGCCGACATTACGCTGATTTGCGCCATAGCAAACAATGTCTTCGTAAGGTAAATAAAACGGTTTTCTAAATAAGGTATGCGGAGTTTTTACAAGGCCAGTATGGCGATTAAAGTAAAAATTATCTCGGTGCGCTAATATGGCGCGGTGTTTTAAAGTAAAATAACCCAAACCAAAGAGCGTCACATAGATTGAGGCCATAATCCAAAAATATTCAAACCCATTCGCAATTAACGCATATACATGAAATAAGAAAACCATAAAAGCGAGTGTTTCAAAGAAAAAGCCAAGTGCTGTAAATAAGTTAGACCACCCTCCAAACCATGAAATAGCCAACTGCTTACCATCATTCTCTACCCAATGTCCCTCAAGTGTTGAGCCACGATTAGGGGATTCAAGCTCTGCCGCATATTGATCCGTAAAACGCTTACTTTTAAAGGTACGAGTTTTAAAGCTGCAGCCATTGAGTGCTTCTGCTTTTTTTAATCGCGTTTCATAACTGTCTTTATGTAAATAGTCTCTTGGCAGTTGCTCGTTATAGGTTTGTCTATCCTTACGGTATTTACTTCTGTTCTCGGCTCTTCTTCTATTTTCTGCAGCTTTTTCGGGGTTATCTCTTCTAAATTCTTCTAATCGCACCTCAGCTTTTTCATCTAAGGCCAGCTGTTTAATGGTTTTATCTTTTGCTCTAGCTGGGTCTCTGCCAGGGTTTTCGGCGCACCACTGGTTAATTGCATTAATACGATTTTCTCTTTTAATTTTTTCTCTTTCTTCATGAGTTAAACCGTCGTTTTGTTCAGCAATATAGCGCTTAACCTCCTCATCACTAATAAGATTATCAATTAAGTCATCCAGCTTGCTTGATTTTACTGAGCTTTTATCATCACTACTCATTGTCATTGCTATCTACATTCCTTGTTTTTAACCATTCCATTTTAAACCTTTTAAACCTCAAACACCCACTGCTATTTGTCTTAATAATGTTTTTGTTAATCGCTTCCAATAAGGCATTGTATCGGGTTGATTTAAGCTTTCGTCAATTGGCCATTTTTCCCATGGTTTGGTGATTTCTTCGTTTGCCCAGCGTTTAGGGTTGGTTATTGCACCATCAAAGTTAAAGCGATAAATATCGTTATCAAGCTTTTCTTCTATCTGCTGCATCTGTTTGTAACTCATTAAACGCCAAAACTTTTCTGGGCGGTTATTCTGTTTATCAAAATCGCGTGTTAGTGGGTCTAAATGACGAAACGGCTCAATTTCGGGTGAGTCCACTAATGGTTTGCTTAAATCCATAAAACGCACCACGCGCTCCCATGTGTAACGACAGTAGTTTGGGTTTTGTGGATTGTCTTTAACGCGAATTTCACTGAATGCACCTGCGTGGTTTTGATAATCTTTATGAGCCACATACATCGCATGAGTAACACCATGTCCTTGTGAATGGTTGGCTTTAGCGTAAAACGCTTCTATCTCTGAAAACCGAAATGTCGCATGACCATGCTCATTCTTTTGCGCATTATCAACCGACCAGGTAAAACTCACCGTTTGATTTAAGCGATCAAAATACACCTCACGCCGAGGTAAAATGTAACGTGCTAATATGGGGCTGAAATTTAAAAAGAACAGATTCCAGCAAATTACAAATACGATAAACCAAACAGGTAATGGTTCTGGTGAAGGCGTGAATTGAGTGTAAAGACATATTAAAATAATGCAAACCGCCGCAAAACTACCTGTTGCCCCCAATAAAATTGGCCCTAAAGTTAATGCAAGCATCGCATCATTCCCCTTTTGAAAGCCTAAATAACGCGCTTGATTATCTAAGCTTTTTGGAGATACCTCTTTATTATCTTCTTTCTCTAAGAATGTTCGCACAAACATTAAACCTTTAAGTGAACTATATTCAAACTTCTTAGGAGCGATATACTGCTTAAAGTTTTGTGACGCTTCGATTGCTCTTGCATTCATTTTTGCGAATCGATACGAAATAGACATAGCTATCCTTATAATTTTAGAATTTCTGTGTGCCAATCAGTAGCCTTTTCTGGGGAGGCTTTTTGGTCGTCCACTTTTTTATAGACAATGAGTTTTTGTGGGTACGATATACCTTCAACCTCAACACGGGCTTTGGCTTTTATATGCCACACAACATTGCTGTCAAACATACCCAATGCTACCGCTTTAATAATTTGCCCTTTATTATTTCGCCCATACTCCAAAGGCTGTAATACCGCAATATCTTTTACTCCCCACCTTGTTTGTGAACGGATTGGGTTACCATTTTTTGGCACATTGATAGAGGTTGTGTCTACCGAGAGTGATTGACTGCTTCTTGCAAAGCGCTTAATCGATACATCTAAATACACTTCGCTGTTGCTATCATTAAAAAGTGGTAGCCCTACTTCAATTGCATATTTATCCATACCCCAAGCAACTTTTTTGATGGTGAGTTTAGGGCTAAACAATACAGAGGTAATAAAGCGCATATAAAGTGTTGGATCGGCAAACGTCGTGTAATCATTCTCTTTAGACACTATTGCTTTTTTGCTTGCCTCGTCGAAAGTAATTTTAAGAGTGCTGTTTCTGCAAAATTGTTAACGTATCATTGACAATGCAACTTAAGCCTTTTCACGGAAAGCCGATAAATAGCTGAAGTGAAAGGTGTTTAAGTTTATATTTCCACGTTAATTGCTCTATGCGCTCAGGCTCGGCTTTCCAATGTAGCCAAGGTTTAGTTATTTCCTCCTGCTTTCTACCTTTAAGCCAATCAAAAGGAAACGCTTGATTCAGAATTTCCTCTTCAATTTCTAATTGCTGTGAAAACGAAAATGAGGACCAAAACTCATCAGGCCGATTATTCCTCTTATCAAATTCAGCTGTAATGGGGTCTAAATGGCGGTGTTGTTCATATACCGGCACATCGGGCAATGGCTTACTTAAATCCATAAAGCGCACATAACACTCCCATAATAAATAACAATGCACAGGATTGGCTGAAAGTTCGACAACTGAACCAGTTACTGTTGTTTTAGGGTACTTATCTTGGTCTATATGGCTAATTTCTGGAAAGTAATTCATTACACCCGGCGCGCCCATTTTCGAGGTTAGCCTGCAAACAATCTCTTCCCATTTAAAACAACAGTTACCTAATTCATCACGCCCTTCGCAACCTGGTATATCAAAAGTAAACCCGACCGTTTGGTTTTGCCTGTCAAGGTACATCATCTTATCAGGTATATATCTAGCCGTTATTGGTAGTAAATTTAAGAAGAATAAGTTCCAAGAAAAGGTCAGAATTACAAGCCACCAAGGGAATGGCTCTTCAGAATACGTTGCGACAACACAGGCAATTAGTAATAGTAAACTCAGTACAGCACCAATAGCCATTGGTCCAAATAATATGGCTTTTATAGGGTTATTGCCACAAGGCGCTATTTTATATTGCTCTTTATTATTTGCATAAATGCGCCTATCTTGATTTAGCCAATGTCGGAAAAAACATAATCCTCTAAATTCGCTTCCTTCATTTATTATTCGATGCGCTTCAAAAAAACGATTAAACTTCGTTTTCTTTGGCATTATTCCAACACCTAGGTAATTTTGTTTTTGCATTAGATTCCTTTGCTTTAACAAGCCGAGGTGGTACATAAAAACTACAACTAAGATATTTTTATTATCAATACACTTAACCCAATACTATGCATCAAACTATCTTTTAAGGTATTCCTATAAATAATTGTAGTGCTAAGCGCTTTGCTTTGTATTTCCATGTCAGCTTTTCTATACGCTCAGGCTCACCTTTAAAATGCAACCAAGGTTTAGTGATTTCTTCGTTAGGTGTCGCTCTAAGCCAATTAAAATGCGCAGCCTCTTTATTGAATTTTCGCCAAATTTCGACTTGTTGAGCAAGCGAAAAATCACTCCAAAACTTATCGGGTCTCTTATTGTGCTTGTCAAATTCAGCAGTTAACTCATCAAGATGACGGCAACTTTCATACTCAGGCACATCAGGCAATGGTTGATTGCTATCCATAAACCGAACTACACGTTCCCAATATAAATAACAGTTCATCGGGTTATTTGAGTTATCAGGCACTTGAACTGCTATTTTAGTCTCAGGGTATTTATCCTCATCAATATGACTAATAAAAGGCACAAACCCCATTACACCTGGGCGCGTTGCCACAATATCAAGATGACATACAATATCGGCCCATTTAAAACAACAATTACCCAGTTCATCGCGCTCTTCACATCCAGGTATGTCATAAGTAAAGCCGACTAACTGTTTTTTTCTATCAAAGTAGATTTGTTTTTTGGGGATATAACTCTCTGTTATTGGCAATAAATTAAGAAAAAACAAGTTCCAAGAAAAGCTTAAGATTGGGATCCACCATTGAAAATTTTCACCTTCTTCATAAATAGGTAGCGATAGGATGCTGATAAAAGTAACAAAGCTCAGAACTCCACCAATAGCCATAGGACCAAAAAGCAAAGCTCGAGTAGGACTATTCCCACACATTTCTATTTTAAATCGCTCTGGATGTTTTTGAATTACTGTTTGCTTTCTTGCAGGTAAATCATATAAATAGCATAAGCCTTTGAACTTCTTCTTAAGACCATTTAATCTCTCAGGGTAAAAAAAACGATTAAATCTCGTTTTTTTAGGCATGATATCAACAGTTAAGTAGTCATTGTTTTGCATTACTTTCCTTATGCAATTGCTAAATCAGGTGAGACATTTTCAATTGGCTTTTCAAACGCATCAAAATCTACCGGTAACGTTAGACTTTCGTTGTAAATAAGTGTTGATGTTATTTCAACATCAAACACACTAATGTTCGGTGATTCAATTTCAAACTCATAGGTGGCCGCATTTAAGCTCAGGCTATTTTCATCAAATTCAGCTAAATACTCTTTAGTACCTTCAACCCAAGTTGCTTTTTTATACACATCCAACGTTATTGGGTGCCGCCAAGAGTATTTTACATCTAAAAGCAGTTCGGATTTACCAACAATAAATATTGGTAATTCAACTTGCACCGTATAATAATTGCGATTGTCAAAAAAAGTAGGCGTATTAACTGTCACCTTCGGTGAAAACAAGACACTTTGAATATATTTAAAATATTGATTTGGATCTGAAAAAGTATTGTAAATAGCTCCTTTTTCACCAGCAAACACACCTCGCTTATTTTTAGCGAACGGTCCAAACTTTGCCCAAACCTCTAGCTTGCTATCGGTTAACCACACAGCAAGTAAACTAAATACAATAGAGCCTATTAATAATGCCCACCCCCAAGGACCAAGACTTGCAAAGAAGATAGTATGAATACCTAAACCTATACTAAAGCCTGCTGCTGCAAGCATAGCAATACCAGCATCAGTATCACTTCTGCTAATTAGTTGATATGCATCAACTGCTTGAATCCCCCCCATTAAAACCCCCATTGCACCTGCAAATCCTCTCAGAATATTTAAACTTGAGATAGAGCCTAAAGTTTGAAATGAAAGCCTTGATTTAGTCAAAAATCTTTCATCTAGATTCTTTGCATATGCTTCCCATACACTCCCTATTGCCGCTAAATTTACACCTAATGATGCTACATTTTTTGATATTTCATAGGGAGTGCCTTTTTTAAATTCTTTTTCATAATCACTATAGGCAACATAACTGCTATAACCGGTCAAAAATAGTAGAGGGATCGACACAAAACGCCCGGCTGAAAGTGTTATGCGCTTAAGCATATTTGAGTCTAAGCCACGATAGTGAAATTCTTCACCTAAACTTCTTACAGGACTTTCAAATAAAACTTTGCCGGGAATATCGTTTTCAGGCAATGTGAGCACATAAGAGCGACCTCCTGACATCAGAGATGCAAGCGCTTTTTGCTCTAATACCATTTTTGCCATTTGGGACACTAAAGCAATTGTTTGTTTAAATAACCGTTGATTACTAGCATTAATACCATTTGCAAAAAGAGGCTGCTTTAAAGCTTTTGCGACGGTTATAATTTGGTTGGTATTGGTAGAAGTAACGTGTCCTTTTTCTTCAATGGCTTTAATAATATTTCTAAATGCGCTACGTTGCTTTTTAGTTTTTAAGTCATTTAATAGTGGATGGCTGACAATATCCATGTTCAACGCAAAACGCCCTTCAGGCACTGAATTTGCTGGATGTATTTGCAGGTTTTTAAACTCTTCTATGTTGCGTGACTTACTAAAGCCACCGATTAAATGATGGTACTTAACTCCCTTTTCTGTCAGCTCTTTAACAAAAGTAGAAAACACTCGTTCTTGTAAACCTAGCCACTCATTAAGCCCTTTTGAAACAACATCAAGCACGCTTTTGTTAGATAAATAAGCGGGTACAAACGGTAGCCCAAGTTCTTCTTTAATTTTGTCATGATCAAACTTTTTAGGATTAAACCCTTCAACCGTATTAGCTATTAAATCTTCATCATAATCTGTGTTAACTAAGTTATCGCCATAAGCGTCAGGATGCACACATAACTGCTTACTAAACCAATTATCTCTAGTTTGTGTTACCTCAAGCACAAGGGCTTTATTGTCTTCAAACTGCTTATCTAAACGGTCAATTAGTACTTGCATTTTAGCTTTATCGCATAGCGCAGGTAAATAAGCTGATAAAGTTGTTTTGGGTAAGATAAGTGTGATTAATTGCTCACAAATAAATTCTGCAGCCAGCCCATAACTTAATGCGCCAGCGCTGGTTAAGTCTTTAACCAAATCTTCCCACTCTGCTGGTGGGTCAATATTAATTTGTTGACTGATTTCATGTAACGTCAACTGTTGAGCTTGGCAATCTAAATAATATAAATCATAGAGCTTCTCTCGCGCATCTAAGTATCCTTCTACAGCATTGATTACTGTTGTTGTATCAGATCCTAATAAATACTTTTCTAATTCCTGCTCGGATACTTCGCCGGCGGCTTTCCTTGCGTTACGGCTTTGCGCATCTTCTCTATTAAAAGGTTTATGCATCGTTTTAGGCATACTAAGTGCCTGCTTTTGCCATAGTTTTTCATCAAAATACAGTTGATGAGCTAGCATTGCTGATTTATAAAATCCGTTTGATTCAAGTTCACTTTGATGACTTTTTAAAACTTGAAAATAATAATCCGCAGTTATTTTTTGCGCTTGAGCAATGCCTAAAATATCATGAACAAAGACATTTACCTTACCAGAATAAATATCCATATTCTTAATAGCATCCCAGCTTGGAGCACTACTTAGATCCAATGATTGCATTCTTTTAGTACGATAACGGTTCGCTGTTTGAGTATCATCGCACTTGCTCAGCAAAGGCTTTTTACTAAGGCGTGAGTCACTTTCATACATGCCACCTAATGCAGTGATATATTCCCAAGACCATTGCACTCGTGAAAAAGCAATTTGAATATCCGGAACCTGAATACTGTCCCCTGAACCAAATAGTCCTATAACTTTTCGTGGTAATAAAATATCTTGATTAAATACACTCGTATGCGGCCTGAAATCCTGACTATGATATAAGGATAAATCTACATCACTCAATTGTTTATCGGCGAGTGCCGCTATCTCTCTCCACAAGAAACCATTGATGTATATATAGTAATAACCATATGCTGCATTTTCTTCTGGTTGGGGCTTGAACTTATCCATCGGGATAAACTCAGGCGCCCCCGCTTTACTTTTATCTAACGTGTAATCTTTAAATACGAGTGGCGTTACTGTTAAAAATGTCGGCTTTTGATCTGCTGATAGGCCTTGTGAATTTAGCTTTTTAGCAGCTTTACCAAAAGGAATACATAACTCTGAGCCAGAAAAGCTCTGCAAAAACAGGTTCAAGCTACAATCTTTAGCTTCATCAACAATCCTAGGAGCGTATACATACTGTGTTGTCATTTAAACTCCCTCATCGAAAATTTGATTATTATTAAAAGCGCCTTGAGTAACGGTGAATTTACCTTGGCCTATTAAATTATTATTTGTGTCTGTTTCTACGATAAAAGCTGCCTCTACAGGGTCTTCACTTTGTGTATCTAAATCCCTAACTTGCACTCTTAGCCCCCTTGGTGCAGGGCCGCCAGACTGCATAAGAGGCATGGGTGGGGTATTTTTATTATTTGATATCATCGGGTCGCCTTGGCGAGCCGCAGGCTTGCCTTCAATCATTACGTTAAATGACCCCATAATAAATTCGGCTTTACCGTCGTTCGTTCCGCTAGCGATACCTTTTTTATCACCTGGAGAGTCACCCGAGCTTTGAGAAAAGTAACTTTTTACATTAGCAGCTCCTTGACCATTCACTTTGACTGAACTTGCAACAGAGGTAACATCGCTCGATTGGGCTTTATTGCCGTAGGGAATAGGCACAACGCTGGTGCCAATCGTGGTTAAACACACATCGATTGTTGTTAGCTTACCGCCGCTATCTTGATGCACAGCGGTGCGGCCATTAATAAGCACATTTTGCCCAGAGACTGTTGCGGTTTGCGGTGCCTCTGATTCTGTATCTTTAACTAATTGCTGCTCTGTACCTGCTTGCCAACCTAAATGATTCGACACTAAATCTAAAAAGGCACGAGGGTTATCGATTGGTTTGTTAACGTCCATATTAGTCTGCGGTTCGTTCCACGGCAGAATTGGCTGGTTTTTCTCGTTATCCCATTGTGGTGGCGGAATAATGTAATCTGGAATAAACCGATTAACCAGTTCACCAAGTGTATGCTCTCGGTACTTAGGTCTGGCTATTTCATCTAAAAAAGCAGATTCGCCTTCAGAGCGGTCCGAAAAAATGGCAATACCATTGGCTTTGCCGAGTGCACCGTTGCTTCGTGCACTATTGGTTAGACCTAGTAATGTCGGGTTATTATGGCGCCATGTAACACTGCCGCCGCTTCGTACGTCAGCAGTGAGTGCGTCTATGTCGTATTGTACGCTGCCTGATTCTTTGCCAGCCATGGCATTTATATATGACATTCGCTTTCACTCCTTGAAATCTTAAATAGCTGTTCATTTGGCTGATTGAACACCACAAAAACGTGTTCAGAGTCAGCTATCAGCGGGTTATGCAAATAGCTTCCAGCTAATGCAAATGCCGCAGATTGGTTTGCCACGCCTTGATAACCTATTACGGTATTTAGTTCGGCAAACTCTATTAGTTCGTCATCATTTTTATAGTGCTTTTGGGTATAACTAAACCACTGTTTTTGCCATTCATACGACTGCATGCCTGCAAAAATAAAGGGGTCACTAACCTGTATGTTTGCGCTTTTAAGCTGAGTAGACATTGACTCATCAAAAGTCGTGGCTTTTAAACAACCTTGTCTGTGTACCAACAATGCATAGCCACCTTCGCCATTAATTACGCCGCTAGGGCCATTTACAACTTGTACTGTGTGTTGTTTGGCTTGCTCAGACACGTATTCAAAACCATTACACGAATCAACGGCAACTACGAGGGTATCGAGGTCGGTCGCTTCGAGCTGCCAATCGCTTACCTGTTCAAAGGCAGGTGTTTGCTCAGGCATTGCGTCAGTCAATAATTCACTTAATGTGTCATCATCAATCAGCGGCTCGCCATTACTGGCGTGCGGTAATATAAACTGAACTTTATTGACCCTAAATGAACAACAAAGTTTTTTTAACTCTATATTTTCAATAATATGAGACAAAATTAGCAAGCAACGAGTTTGCCTATCAAACCCAGCAAGCTCAGTCAGTTCTACAAATACATAAGGGGCATCTAAACTAATATCGCAGCGGATCAGCGCTTTGCTTGGCTTTGAATACAACATTTGGTTTGCCACTGAAGTATAAAAGCTTTCGGTATAGCACCCAGCGGCATTAACATGATAAAGAGTATCAAACTGCATCTTTACCTCCTTGCTCAGCAACAATTATATTGCTGCTACTTGCCACGTTGTCGCTGTTGATATGCCCGCGCCATAACAGCGAAAAGCACTGTGCGTCCGAATCAATCACTAAGGTATCGCAGTGCATGTCGATATCATGCCTCGTTAACGTATTAACCACTTGTACTAGTGGTTTAAGCACAGGAAGCTCTACAGTTTGTTGCTGACCATATTCTTGTAATGGATATAATCCGCTTAACGAAAACGCCCAGCCTTTTGTAAACACTTGCTTTGTTTGTTGATCTGCCGGGGCTGTGTTGTAAAAGTTGCTAGCCAATGACGTTTTGAACGGGTACTTACCAGCCATAAGCGCTTGTTCGTCAATCTCTGGCATTAACTCTATACGCGGTGACCAATGACTCGGAATTGCCGAAAAGCCAGCAACGCTTACTTGATGGCTTGGTTTTCTTAATACCTCGTTGGCATACTCTATCGCAGGTAAAGGCTGCCCTACTGCGTGCTTGTTTTTCAGTTTAAAGCCAACACCTATAGGGTTTTCGAGGCTGTAATCGCTTTGATCATGATGTGCTTTGCCCCCAAACGCACGGCTATAGCAAACAGCTGTTGGCGTAATTGGGCTAGGATCTGTTGCGACAGGGCCAAGCAGTGAACGGCGCCATTTTCGTTCGCCAGTAAGGCGTAACCGCTTTTTAATTATTGGTGTGTCGTTTGCAGCTAAACCTAGCTCAACCTCAATAACACGCGCAGTTTTGCCCTTTGGCGGGTACGCAGTAAAGTTGCCATACACTTCGAAACCTTGCTTAAATGCCACTTGTTCATTCACTGCCACCAGCGGCTCGTTAGTCGGATCACCGCTATATTCGTCGGCCATGACGATTTCAACACACGGTTCCATTAAGCTGGTATTGCCTTTTTCATCAAACTCAAAGCTCTGTTTTACCAAAACAACATGAGATGCAGTACCATCTGCTTGCCAACCTTCAAACACGCTTGCTTGCCAAGAAGTAAAGTTATGCAGCATGCTTTGCTCCTGCTATTAACTTTTGCCACTGAACTGCTGTTTGCTGTGTATGATAAAGACCACAGGCCAGTGTTAATTCAAACTGAGGGGCAAATACTCGCTGTACAATCTCGCCTGCCAATTCTGCTAAGCCTTGCTCTGGCTGCGCTTTTGTAAAACTCACGCCTTTTAAAACACACTCTCCTTTGCTTAAAGCCAGTGCTTGCCTAACATGCTCTGCATCATGCAAGTTTATACCGGCTTGTACATGATGCTGATTTTGCGCACTTATCAGTGTTAAGGCTTCTGCTTTTGCAAGTGGTCTATCTGTTAACGTTAGCCAAGCCTGATAAGCTGCTTGCTGTGTTTGCGCAACGCCCATAAGCTCTATCACCAATACCAGCGCTGATTTATACACAAAGTGGCTTAATACGGTTTGGCAAAATTCTGGGTGCGCTTTACAAAATAAAGCGCACGGCTCATGCCAGCGACTATCCTCAACCAGCCCCGCTAATTGTAATAACTGCGCTTTTTGTGAAGGCTCGCTAGTACTCGAAAACACTTTAAATACTTTATCACTAAGGCTGTTATCGCCTTGGCAATAGCAATTGACTAAAGCGGCATACACCAAAGTAAAATCAGCATGAGCGAGGGCTTGTTGTAACTCGGCATCATTTAAAGGCTGCGAAAACAAAATAGTTTTAAGCTGCTGCGGTAATGACTCTTTACCCTCTAGCACTGTGGCTCTGAGTGCTTTTTGTTCTGGGATAGTCCAATACCTAAGTTGCTGCGATAACAAAGTATAAACAGGCAGAGCTTGCTGCTTTTTAAGCGCTAAAAAATAGTCTCTGTTGTCTTGCTCTGGTGCAGCCATTAAACGTGTTGCACAAAGGGCAAAAATGGCGTGCTGGTCGCTCGCTAACGCGATCTCACAAAAATCATCACAGCTAAGTTCAGCAAGGTCATTAAAGCTGTTCCCATTGAAGTAGTCGCACGGTGACTGCTGCTTAAGCGATGCCAGCACATAAAGGTGATTAAGCACTTGATGCTCTAACACTTTTTGTCTTGCAAGACTATACGCCCCTGACGCAAGGAGCTTTTCTCGGTGCGCCATTAAGGTGGTAACACGCTGTTGATGCTGTTTTAACTTAGAAACCGCTGCAAACATATTAATTAAGCCTAATCGGCCAACCTGCCAAGGTAAGGTCTTGTTGGCTATTTGCAGTAATATCTTCGCCTTCAAGCACGATAGTGCCATCGGCAAATACTTCGATGCTGCCCTTTGCGGTTTGCAAGCTAACGCTTTGCTCTGCGGCAATAATAATATGCCCTGCTTCGTTGCTAATGTGAGCTGCCGGAGATTGTTCAGGGGCAGCTAAAAGTGCCGTTACAATCACACCTTGCTCACTGTGTAGCACCACAACTTGGCTACCTATTTTGCAACACGATACGTGGGCAGCTTGTAAAACAACATCGTAACGAATGTGATTAATAACCACACTCAAGGCTTTACCCTGAGGTGACACTTCACTGACCTCTGCGAGGCTTTGTTGCTGATCAAATAACTGAGTTACTGTGGCTGTCATTTTCAGTCCTTGAAATTAGTTATTACTTATTGCATTGCCTTTAATAGCAATGTTTCTAGCCGATAGAGTGATATTGGTGGCATCGATAGTTAAATTACCCGCGGCATCAATCTCTACACTTGCACCACCTTGGCTGAGCTGGATCGAACCTCGACCTTCGCCTTTGATGGTGATATTTGCCCCGCTTGAGAGGTTCAAATCACCATTTGGCGCTTGAAATTCAAGGTTGCCATCGACCGAGTAGACACTAAAATCTTGCTCACTTTGCAAGTTAAGCTCTTGCGCTGCTTTCAGTTCGCTACTGCCATCAGTCGCTTCGATACGGGTATCGGCATCAGACTTTAATGTTAAATCAGCCGCAGCCGTTACCTTAATATCACCCTCGCGTGTTTGAACTTGTAGGGTGTTCTCTACACGATTAGTAAAATCGTTGGCAGCGGTAAAAATGGCGTCATTTTCAGCAACAAACTGAAGGTTCTCTTTAGCTGAAATTTTGACGTCACCTTCCACTGACTTGAGTGTTGCTTGATGGGCATTCTCGGTGGCATCTAACAACAATTGGTTTTTATTTTCTTTATTTGCAAGGCTAATTTTTTCTTCACCGCTTTTGTCATCCATGATCAAGCTATGCCCTGCTCGGGTGACAAGCTTATTCTCTGTCGGATTTTGGCTGGTAACCGGATTCGGGCTGCTCTGATTATAAAGCGCGCCTAAAATAATCGGTCTATCTAGATCGCCATTTTCACCTGTTACTAACACTTCGGTGCCTGTCGTTAATGGAAAATGCATACCATGGCCACTGCCGCCATACTGCTGTAGTAAGCGCGTTGGGCGGCTTTCTTGGCCTTCACCGTCTTGGTTAAATGGTAAGCGCACTAAGTAATTGCCATCGTCGTCAACCTCTTGCTCAATGGTGGCATTAAATGTTGCAAATACACGACGAGCAGGAGACAGCTCTGCTCTAAACTCAACGGATGCAGGCAATAAATAGGCTTGGTTTTTATAGGTTAACCCTTTAACTTGCGAGCCATACTCTACTGCCGCAGATTGGCTGCCTTTGTGATCAACACGCGTAATTAAATACAGCCCTTTATGATCAGGGTGGTCATACACTGTCAACAACATACCAGGCCTTAAGGCACGGCAATCAGTATCAATAATGAATTGTTCACGCTGACAATCAAAGGCTTGTTGACGTACTTTAGCCAGCGAATTACCTATATTGGCATTAGGAAAGTTATCTGCATAATGACTATCATCACCAAACCCTGGGTAACTGGTATTATTTGCGGTCGACACATTTAAGTTACCTTGGGCTTTGTAGTTGTAATCATTAAGCGACACACTTTGTGGATGCAGCTGTGCTTTACGGCTTATTGCAAAAATGGTTTCGCTATTTCGAACTTGCCCTGATGGCGGCACATAGCTCAGGCTTACATCATCACATAAGGACGAAAAGTCTTTACTGCTATTACATACTTTGAAGGTGCAATCACCCCCTGTTTGCTCTACAAAACCATACACAAAGCCATACTTACGCATCAAACGTGTAACAAACTCATAGTCTGTTTCGTTGTATTGAACCGTCATTTCAAGGGTTGGGCCAGACGCTTGAATACTAAACTTTTGCATTGGAAAACCAGCTTTAGTAAATACGCTTTTTACTATGGCAGCTGGATCCATCATGGTGAAAACACGGTTAGAGTGTTGATGCTTCAACAAGGTTAAATAAGAACTCATGGTCAGCGTATAGTGATAACCCTGATGGCTTTGCCCATGAGCAGTAAAAGCACTGATGATCCCAGAAATCGTGCGGTCGCTCATTGACCACACTAAATTGAGCTTGGCATCTTTACCTAACAGCATCTCGGCACTGAGGTGCTCTTGACTTAACACTTGAATAGAAAAAGCAAAGTCTTCACATAGGCTGTCATTGCTTGATTCAAAATCGGTCACCGAAACCATGCCATCCGGTAACCCTTGCACGCTAACACTAAAATGACTGGTGTTGGCTTTTAGTTCATTAAGGCTATCCATGAATCCCATTGTTCAAATCCTTTATGCTTGGTCCGCAAAGGTTGCAGTAATTTCATCATTCTCATCAACAGCTAGAGTGAGAATATCTGGCATGTCATCCTCTGCCATAAACTCTAAAATTGATTTCGCAATGCCTGGCAATATTTGCTGCTCTATCACCGCATTTACCATGCGCGCACCACTGTCTGATAACTGGCACTGTTCGGTCAGTTTGTTAAGTACGGTTTCATCAACACGTAGCTGCATTTTGTGATTATTCGCTAACCGCTTGGCAATACCGTCTAGTTTCAAACTGACAATAGATTGCAGTGCCTCTTTATCGAGCGCTAAATAAGGAATAACTTGCATACGCGCTAACAGTGCCGGGGCAAAAAATTGCAGTAACTGCGGCTTAATTAGCTCTGTTAGTGCTGTAATTGAAGGAACTTGCCATGGGCTGCCGTCTTCATTCAAAGGGGCTTGTTCATTATTCAATGCTGCGATGATTTGGTCTTGATTTTCAATGTCGGCATGTTCATCGTCAGTCGGTTCAGTTAAATCAATGACATTAGGTGGCGTGCAAGCATCAATAAGCTCAGCAGATCCTAAGTTTGAGGTCATGATGATCACGGTATTTTTAAAATCAATTTCGCGACCTTCGCCATCGCGCATACTGCCGCGCTCAAAAACTTGGTAGAACATGTTTAGTACGTCTTTATGCGCTTTTTCTACTTCATCGAGTAAAATCACCGAGTACGGACGCTGCCTTACAGCCTCTGTTAATACCCCACCTTCGCCGTAGCCAACGTATCCCGGTGGCGATCCCTTAAGCTGCGATACTGTATGCGCTTCTTGATACTCGCTCATGTTTATGGTGGTTAAAAACTTTTCACCACCAAATAGCTGCTTAGCTAAACATCGTGCTGTTTCGGTTTTACCCACCCCAGAAGGGCCAGCTAATAAAAACACGCCAAGCGGCCCATACTCATTGCTTATACCTGCCTTACTTACGCGTAACGTTTGGGCAATTTTCGCAATGCCTGACTGCTGACCGATCACTTCTTGGCTTATGGCTTTTTCAAGGGTAATCAAATTGCTTATTTGGTCTTTCACCATCGCGCCAACAGGTACGCCTGTCCACTGCGAAATAATTTGCGCGACGGCATCGGCATCAACTTCACTGTAAAGGCCATTATCTTGAGTGTTCTGCTCTTTTAGCGTTTGTCGCAAGTTAAGTAACACAGAGCTATCTAATTCATTTTGCGAATTAGCTTGCTTAAACTCATTGATTTGACCTAATGTCGAAATTTGTGACTCACGCGCACTCGTCAATGTTGCTAAATTGCTCTGCGCTGCATTTAGTTCTTGTTGTAAGTGCAGCAATTTGTCCATATCAACCGCCAAGCCTTGCTCGCTTTCTGCTGCAATGCTTTGGATACGTGTTTCAAGGTAATTAATGTGCTCACGCTCAGCTTCAATGGCTGCAGGATCGGTCGCAAACGACATTCGAACTCTTGCCGCAGCGGTATCTAGCACATCAATGGCTTTATCTGGTAGTTGACGACCCGTGATATAACGTGACGACAAGACCACTGCAGCTTCTATAGCATCATCAGTTATTTGAATGTTGTGATGTTGTTGATACTTATCTTTCAAACCCGCTAACATTAGCTGAGCTGCTTGCTCAGTTGGCTCATCTACTTTAATAAGTTGAAAACGGCGTTCAAGTGCAGCATCTCGCTCAAAGTATTTTTTGTATTCACTCCACGTGGTTGCAGCGACTGTGCGTAACTCACCTCGGGCAAGCGCAGGCTTTAGCAAGTTAGCCGCATCACTCATACCAGCATCGCCACCAGCACCAATTAATGTGTGGGCTTCATCAATAAACATGATGATAGGGGTGGTTGAGTTTTTTACTTCATCGATCACTGTTTTTAAACGGCGTTCAAATTCACCTTTGACCCCTGCACCGGCTTGCAATAGGCCCATATCTAACACCAGTAATCGTACACCTTTAAGATCATCAGGAACCTGACCATCAACAATACGCTGAGCAAATCCTTCTACTACCGCAGTTTTACCGACCCCTGGCTCACCAACTAAAATTGGATTGTTTTTACGACGACGGCAAAGCACATCAACCATCATGCGAATTTCGTCATTGCGCCCAAGCACTGGATCAATTTTGCCTTGTTTCGCTTTCTCGGTAAGGTCTTCACAATACTCATCAAGGGCACCACCTTGACTACTTTGCTGATCAGCAGCAGTATGCTGAGCACTTTGTTTTGCCTGTGGATTTAATCGCTCACTTGAGTTTTGGCAAAGCTTATCGAGGTTTTCAGCCATAAAACGGGCGTCAATTTTTTCAAGTAACGCAGGCAATTGCAGTACAGGGCTGTATGGCAATAACTCAGTTAAGGCATCAATCAACGCAGCGCCGGTGATCCAGTCACTTTTGTGCTGTACATTTGCACTTAACCAAGCTCGCTCAAGCCACTCATAAAGTCGACGAGAAAAAACAGGCTTACTCTGGTTACCCGCAGGTTGGCGGTTTAAAAAGTCGAGCAGCTCATGCCACACTGCGTCTTGATTAATATTAAAAAAGTGAAAAATATGCTCTAAATCGCCGTTACTACCTTCTTCCATCAACTTAATTAATAAATGTTCAGGTAACACTTCATAGTGACTACGACTGCTTGCAAACCCTGCCGCTGACTCAAGTGCTGTTGCAGTATGGCCATTTAGTTTGTCGATAAGCTGCTTTATGCCTTTTGCATCCATGTTGTTTTCCTTAAATCCTGATTACTTTTAATGTTGATATTGTTGATGTGTGTAACTGTGCACGCTGATATTTGCTTCAGCGCAGCCTAAATAAGAGTTGTGACCGAGTAGCAAATCGTTTTGCCCTAAGGCTTGCTCTGTTACTGCTTGATTAGCCACCTTAATTTGACAAATCCATTGCACATTACTAGGTAAATGAGTGCTTAACATGGCAGCCATTTTTTTGCCTTGTGAGTGCTGAGGATTAAGCGCTATCGCGGTGTCAGAATCCACAGGACCAATCACTATGGTCAGTACGCTACCACTGACTAATACGCGCTCACCAAGAACCGCTGACTCGCCTAACACCATCTGTTGATCTTGACCAAATGAACTTGGCGAGTCGATTTGCTGCCAATTTGCTCGGGTGTCATCCACAGTCAGTTGCTCAACCTCGAGTGAGTGGCGAAGTAATTGCGCTAAACCCGCAGCGCTGGTTTGTTTTAAACTGGCGATACCACACTGAACTTTTTGCTCAGTTTTGGTTGATAAGATGGCTTCGATTAAATGATCGAATTGCTCTGCACCACGGCCTTCAACATTGATGTGCGACTTTTTCCATGCTTGAAACAATTGGCAATAAAGCACATGATTAAACATGTCTAAAAACTGCCTGACTCGGCCCCCACTTTCTTGATCACTTGCCGCCTGTTCGAGTAAATAATGTGGCATAGGTGCATCTACACCATACAAGCCTAAAAATGATGTCGATAAGCTTAATCGGCCACGACCATGGTTATCTAATTCACAGCTACGTACATCAGTGGCAGGAAAGCCAAGTTCTTTATAAGGCTTAAAGATAACTCGCTCGCTAATCCCTTTTTCAAGTTCTGAAGGTGTTGCCCAATGTTTTTCAATTAGGCTCATCGCCTTAAACAAATTAAACTGCCAAGGAGCTGCAATCAGCTTTTCTATTGGTTCAGGTAACTTTGCCCAAACAGGGTGATTTATTGACTCGTGCATATTCATAACTGATAACTCTTACCCGGTTCAATTTCCCAGCAGTGGGTTTTATAACTTGGAATCGCATTGACTCGGGTCTGCACGCTCTCGTTAATTGGCGCATACATTAAAAAGAATTGATGCAGCATATTGCAAAAGTGGTATAAGTCGGCATCACAAACAAATTTGCTTTCATCAATATCAATCAGTACATCAACACCTTTAATAAAAATGCCACGCTTAATTTGACTAATCGGTGTTGCGGTAATTTTTTGAATGCTATCAATACGTAATCGGTTTTCAGCTTTTTGTGACCAATCAAATAATACCAGTAAGCGTTTTAATTCGGTGACTTGTGTAATCTGTGAAAACTTCACATTTAATAGGCTTATCAACTGCCAATGCTTTGGTTGTTCAGGGCATGGCAAATAGTTAGTCGGGCGAATTACATTTTCTACATTGGCAATGCTTGGCATATCTGGGCCGCCTATGTTTAAATCGCCCTCTTGGAGTAACTGCCTTGGCCAACCAGCATTAAAAACGGTTAAATCAACCGATAAGGTTTCTTTTTCTTCTTCAAGGTTAAATGGCAGCTGTAAATAATGGCACGGCGCAGCCCCGCCCACATCTTTCGTTAAAACGGTAAACAGTTTCTTTTCGTCTTCAAACACGCTTTGATACCTGGGGGTGTAATCATACGATTTGCCACTTAACGAGTTGCGTCCTTTAACCTCATTAACGGTGTAACTGAAAATATGATCTGTTCTGTTTTGATCAGCGGTGATCATGTAATCAGTGCGGTTTGACTCTATGCGTATTGGCTCTGCAGGTTGTGCAAACAAATTAATAGCTGGCACGCAATTGAGTAAAATATTATCGCGGCTTAATTGATGACCCGGCGGTAATTTACTACTGCCTCTAAACACCAGCTCAAATCGATCAATATGCTCAGGTAAGGTCAGATCTTTTAAACCATCAAAGCGCATAAAGTAAAAACGGTCTTTTGCGTTAAAGTAGTCTAACAGCAGCGCATAGCCCGGATGGCTTTGTTCTGCATGCGGTAATAAAGCGCCATCTATATCTAAATAAGTAGCACTACAACCTTTTACTTTTAACTTTTTATTATGTTCAAAATGCGAGGGGCCAAAATCAAGCTCTGTAAACTGCTCTGCTGTTTTTAAAAGCTTAAACAAAGAACTACATAAAGGCGTATCACCACGTAAGTAAAACTGTAAATTTGCAAGGTCGTAATTTTTGCGCTCACCTTGGCAAACAAAGCGTAGGCCAATACGTAGCTCAGATCCTAAATGCGACTCTTGATAACGCACATGCTCAACATCAAGAGGACTAACTTGTAGGTCGTGCGTTGTTGTAAAGGTGATTTGTTTTTTATCAACCACTGACTTATCAGCGCTTAGCGTCAGCCCTTTTTCAATAAGATGTGATTTTTGCATTGCCAACTTAGGGCTAAACTTTACAACCGTGCTTGATGGGTAATAACTCAATAATATAGGGCATAGCTGACGCAGCACTTGCTCTGATACCTCAGGAACAGACTCATCTAAACGCTTTTGCGTATGCGCAGTTAAATAGGCAACACCTTCGAGTAGTCGTTCAATATGGGGGTCACGATCTTTTAGCGCATCGATATTTAACATGCCTGCGTGCTCAGGGTAATGCTGAGCAAACTGTTTACCGGCTTGGGTTAATAAGCGCATTTGTGCATCAAAATACTGTTGCATTGAACTATCCTTTTACGCTGAATTAATCAAACTGCTTGGCATGCTCTGCCACATCGGCTTTACCACCCGACTCAAATCGGGTGTTAAGTTTGATACATTGTCCTGAGGTTAAAAATGCTTGTATATCAAGCCTAATCACGCAATTTTCTTCACGAATTTCCATTGGAATGACATTGGCATAGCGAACTCGTGGCTCGTATTTTTCTATCAATTTTTTAACTTCAAACGCCAAGGTGTGCTGTGAATACGGAAGGCCCTCGTAGATATCTTCGACATCAGGCAACCCATAATCGGCCAAATGTTTTAACACGCCACGACGCGCATTAAGTAATTCATTTAGATGTTTGCAGACACTGTTTTGCTCATCAGTTTGAAAACCTTGATGACCATTTCGTGTGACAGGTTGAGTTAAAAAATCGAATAACGCCATAAACTTACCTCTAAGAAAAGGATATGCTTTCGCATATCCTTTAATTTTGCTGACTTATCGACCTTCAGTCCAAGAGTCAGAGAACTCGATGTTGCCATCAAGGTAAGTCCACGTAATGCGCTTATAACGTAGGCTAACTGTTTCAAGGTGCGGGTAACGCTCCTTGTCTAAGTCTTTTACGTTATGCATTGTTGGTAGAATTGAGGTGATTTTTACATCTTCCAACTTGTGGCAGAAATATTCACGCTCGGTCCCTGTGTCATCAATACGGTACCATTTAAGCTCAAGTTGCTTAAGTGTTTGACCGTTTGAGCACGCTTTGTACAGGTATGGTGTTGCTGCATCAACCGCTTTTGTAATAACAAAAGGTTCGTGCTTACGAGTACCTGTTAATTCGCCTGTGTCGTTATCTGTAGGAATGCGAAGTTCATGATCAAAGTGTAGGATCTCAATTGAACCTTCACGCTCTGCAACAGTTACAGAACCTTTGATGTCATTACCTTGGTCATCCTTTAACCACATATACGCTGGAATTGCCATTTCATTATTCTCCTTTTAGAATGAATTGTTTCCTGTTTAATGGCATAGGCATAAACAACCTTGTTTATGCCCCCCAAAAAGCCCGATGCTTCATGCCACTGGGGAACATGTCCCAAGTTGGCTGCAACCAACTTGGGGCCATTCTTTTACACCAACCAGCTACTCACCAAATTGACGTCTTTACACAGCCTGCTTAAATCCGTTTCATCGGCGGCTTGGCAGTTCATTTTTCGCCAGGCATTTGCCCAACAAGGGCAAGGCGAACATCAATACCTTCAACTTGGAAGTGCGGCACAATGTAAGTGCTCACGCGGTAATAACCTGGGTTACCTGGGATCTCAGATACCGTTACTTTTGCGTCTTTGAGCGGGTGCGTTGCAATTAACGACTCATCTGGGTTATTCATCTTCGTTACTAACGCACCTAACCAATCGTTTAACTGCTGCTCTAGCTCATGACGAGGTTTACTCGAACCAATATTTTCACGCTGCAATACTTTTAAGTAGTGAGCAATACGCGATACTAAGAAGATATAAGGTAAACGCGAGTTAATACGGGCGTTTGCAGTTGCTTCAGCTGTTTCAAGTACTTGTGGCTTCTGGGCACTATTTGCCGAGAAGAAACACGCAAAGTCAGAGTTTTTGTAATAGCTAAGAGGAATAAAGCCTTGGTTAGCAAACTCAAGCTCTTTGGTCTCTGAGATAAGCACTTCTGTAGGGATTTTAGTTTCAGAGCCCTTACCAGCTTCAAATGAATGCAAAGGTAGATTTTCAACTTTACCACCCGATTGCGGGCCGCGAATATTCACCGACCAGCCATTATCATGG
Source organism: Pseudoalteromonas shioyasakiensis (assembly GCF_022398475.1). Classification (GTDB taxonomy): domain Bacteria; phylum Pseudomonadota; class Gammaproteobacteria; order Enterobacterales; family Alteromonadaceae; genus Pseudoalteromonas. Next base: position 30,494 of record NZ_JAKEVM010000024.1, read on the forward strand.
AAGCTACGAATAATGTTGGCAGCAAATGCAAATGTTGCATTACCCCATAAGTAGCGCTCGTGGTGCTGACTGTTCACATCTTCTTGGTAGTTAAAGTTACGAATTGGGTTTGTTTCACCATACGGTAAACGTAGTAAGAAACGCGGGAAAGCAAGACCAATATAACGAGAATCTTCTGACTCGCGGAAGTTTTTCCAACGTAAGAATTCAGCACGCTCCATATAAGAGCCAATATCTTGAATTTTAGATACTTCGTCTAATGACTCTTTTAAGAAGAACTTAGGACCTACGCTGCCCATAAATGGACAATGCGCCGCTGCCGAAACGCGCGAGATTTCTTGTAGTAGTGAAACGTCTGGCGCTGAGCAATCAAACTCAAAGTTAGACACCATAGTCGATACAGGTTCGCCACCAGGGGTATCATAATCTGATGTGTAAACATGCTTATATAACGCTGATTGTGTTGTATCTGGCGCTTCTTCAAAATCATCACGCAAAGTTTCTTTATCAACATCGAGCATTTCAATTTTGATATTCGCGTTATTTGGCGTGCGGTTAATTAAATAACGCAGTGAACGCCACGCTGATTCTACTTTTTGAAAATCAGGGTGGTGTAAAATCTGATCTAATTGCTGCGAAATAATGGTGTCTACTTTTGCAATATAATCATCAAGCAACAGCTTATCGATGCGAGTTACTTCTTCGCCACTCATACCCGCCATATCTAAAAAGACATTAATAGCGGCAGTAAGGCGCTCATTCGCACGTGTTTCTGCTAGGTTACCTGCATCTCTAAATGTATCTAGTTTGATTTCATCGCCTACAGGGGCAATATCAACCATGCTACATAGGTTTTCATAAGTTGATAATGGCGCTTGCTCTACCGTGTGAGCAGCTACATTTAATTGTTCTTGCATTGACATAGCGGCGTCCTTATTCCGTCACAGGTTGTTTTTCATCTTCAGAAGCAAGCGGCGCTATTTCATCTAGCTTGGCTTTTAGCTCATCAAGTTCTGGTTGGTTTTGTAAAACACGTTCCAACTCTTTTCTAAGTGATGAGTTATCAAGAAGGTTTGACTTCAAGTCACGTAACAAATTACGCATTGCCATCATTTTGTTTAATTCAGGCACCTGTGCAGCAACCTGCTCTGGATCGAACGATTTAAATGAATCAAACTGCAAATTAACATTGATATCACCGTCGCCTTTAATCTTATTTGCCACCTGAAAGTTCGCTTTTGGCGCGATATCTTTCAGTACTTGCTCAATGTTATTTTTATTGATCGTCACGCGTTCACGCTCAGCAAGTTCTTGGCTATTCTGACCATTAGAATAGTCACCAATAACCAGCATTTTTAAAGGCAATTCGCTTTTTTGTGATGCCCCATCAGTATCAAGCTCTAACGATATGTTGATCCGAGCTCGTGGGATCTCTTTTTGAAATGTATCTGTCATGTTTCTTCCTTTGCAGTTTGTTTGTCTAACGACTAAATTCCAATTAGGCGTGTTACACCCACGCTATTGCTTGAGCCGGGTTTGTAACCATCATTCGCTGACTAATTTGCTTAGCAGCTAAACTCATGTCATCACTCTCTGTCTGAGATAAATTGGCATAACATTGCTTGGCGAAACGCCATACTTCCATGCAAAACTGTTGTTGCCACTTCGCTAATTGATAAGTTTCAATTTGCTCGAGTAATTCGGTTAAAATTGCCAATGCGTGCTCATAATGCTCTGCTTTAAGTAACAACTTAGCTTTAAGCAATTGACTTTGAGCTTGGTCGAATCCAGTTGGCGTACTTAATTGTGCAACCAAGCTAAGGGCTGCACTTAACTGCCCTTTTGCAACTTGCTCGCTTAAGGCTATGTAATGCTCGTCAAATGGATTTGCTTGCACTTGAGTTGTTTCATTTTGCGAAGCATGTGAATTGGCAATGTCTAATAACGCTTCTTTGTTCTGTGGGCTGCATAACCCCGAACCATCGTCATATTTTAAATTGGTTAATAACGGAAATTGACTGACTAAAGTGACTAGCTGTTGCTCTAACCACTGTACTAATTTTGCTTTATTTAGCTGTTTCAACGCTGACAAAGTAAGCATTTGCAGATTCAAATTAAACTGCATAGCGCCTTCCATAAACAAACCCTCAGCAAGTAACAATGCTTGCTCTGCTTGTTCAGTTGCCAGTGCGTTTTCAATGGGGGCGAAGGCAGCCGCACGCGGTGCTGGCAGTCTTGTTTTGCCATTTTCATTGGCAGGTAACGCTAATCCAGACCAACGTGCTGCACGCGAGAGCTTTAAAACCCGTTCAATGTTGTTTTGTTCTTTATCAAAATTAAGCAGCTCACGAATTGCTGCTAGGTAAGCACTATCGCTGGCAATGTCAGCCACTTTAGGTGCAGTTGTCACTGGTTTTGCCTGAACAACTTGTTGCGCTACGGGCTCAGTCGTTGGCTCGCTGACCACTGTTGTCTGCTGTGTTTCAGGCTCTGATTTAACTTCTGGTTCTGGCTTAGCGACAGGATTGCGAATTACTTGCTCTTTAACCCACTCATTCAGAGTTGATAAAGGCCCTGATTCAGCATCAAGTACAGGCACTGAAACCTGATTATATTCAGCTAACACAGTCTCTAATTCAGCCCATTGCTCAGGGCTCGATGATTGAGCTTGGGCAATTCCTTTTAAGCGTTCTTGTTGTTGTAAAAACCATGTGTTAACCGCACAACGCATACGTGCTTTTAAAGGATGAACCTGTTCACTAAACTGACTTAATAGTTGATTAAACAGTTTTAAAGAATGGGTTAAACCCACCACGCCAAACTCACTGGTAGCCGCAAGGCACAAGTAGCTCACTATACGTAAATCTTTACTTTGGTTTTGCAAAAGATCGGTGGCTTGAATAAACATGACTTTAAAATCAACTTCGCCCACACCTGACGATGAAGCTTTAAGTGCTTTAAAGGTTTCTTCGTATTTTAGATCTTCACCACACGCAAGCCCCGAAAGTGGCTTACTAAGCTCTTCAAGCCACAGCTCCCAGCTGTTATGGGTATGCGGATTAACTACACTCATGCTTTGCACCACCTTCTGAGCGCATCGTAAACACTTACATTATCCATATCAGCAAAATTAAGGCTGTATTCGCTCGGCACTTTGTCTAGTGACAGATTTACTAAATCAATAATGTCTTTTGACTTATCCTCAGCAAGCCACACTGAACCAAAATAAGATGCCGGTACAGGGCGGCAAAACACCGTTAGGCTCGGTTGCGAACTTTCATTTCCTAGCTGGTAAAAGAACCAAGGTTGCCAATTATGATCGGCAACGATCGAAGCAATTAAATGTAGCCAAAAACCTGCAACCAGGGCACTTTCGTGACTAAAGTGTGGCATAGGTAGTCGAATACCAAACTGTGTACGTAGGCAACCTCTATTCGCAATCGACTTTAATACCGCTGAAAGCTCTTCAATTAAAACCGCTCTGTGATGAATGTCGTTGATCCCTAAATGCTGCCAAACCACACTCATCGGAATACTGCGTAATTTATCAAGCTCTTGATTCAGATTTGGCTGCTGCTTTAATGCATCGGCCACTTTACTATACGATTTAGCTTGCTCAGCCATCGCATCAATTGAATGTGCTTCAACGATGCGCTGATTAACCCCTAATAGGTGCTCAATGACATGACTTGCATATAAAAATAGAAAAGCAGGGTGACGTTTGTAAGTCTCAAGTCCGCTATGAATAAACGAACTAAACGGGTAAAAACGACCGCTGCTATCAGTGCTTGGCTGTAAAACACCTAACAAACTACTGTCGTCACTGTTACCAGATACAAAAAATAACGAAGAAACACCATTTAATGCAGTTGTTTTACCGCCAATAACACCTCGGTTTATATGCGCGAAACCTTCTTGCAACCAATGGTCTAATGCAACAGACTCCCGAGAAGATATATTTAACTTTACAAAATCAGGCCTAACAGGAGTTTTCCCCATGTACCCGTAGGTAAACTGCTTAACCAGCGTTGGCGACTTTTTCTTGGTAAACAAATTAAACATACCTGCCCCTATTGAACCGAGGCTCTGCTTGCTTGCGCAAGTTGTGGCTTAGGTGCAAATAACGAATTAGGCAATGCAAAAGAGGTCAACATGTACTTTGAAAAAATACCGCTATTGCGACCAGACTTTAATGAGAACTGTACTTTTAAACTTTGCTCTGATTTATCAACTAATTCCCAGGTAGCAAGAAACTCTGTACCCTTAATCCATTTCACATTTGCTTCATTAAGTACTTTTAATAAAGCCCATGGACCATCTTGCTCAATAGTGACTCTTCGTCCGGCGTTATCTAAACCATACAAAATAGCTTTTTCTGCTGCGCCTCTTCCTGGCCATGAGAAATTACGCCACTCTTCCGGTTCATTTCTATAGCGATAACCTTGCTCAGAGAACCCTAAATACGTTTCGCGAATGCCTTTTTGTGGTACGGGCATCATTTGGAAGTTAAAACCAGCCGCGTCTGAGCCGTTCAAGAATAAAGAGCGTGTTACTTTATTTGCTTTTGTTAAACCGTCTAATAACTCTTGATTAAAGCCAATCCCCACACCGTTCCACTGCTTTTCTTCCCATACACCTCGGCGTACTTTCATGAATGGTTTAAGTTGGCTATTAATAAAGTTCCAAAGTACCCCAGTTTCACTATTTAAGAACTCAGAAACATCGGCAATAGCAGCATCAGGGCCAGTTAAGTTGAATGGGTACTTGCCAGCAATGCTGCTGCTATACATGGTATAAACTTGGTTTTCCCATTCTTCATTTAACTGGCTACGTGCTTTTGCCATGATACTTGCAATGCCTGACTGCAATGGCGCTTTAAATAACACATCAAGCGTGTCTTTTGTTTCTGGGTCTAGCGCACGAGTTTGGCTTTCTATAATGATCCAAGACGATTGCAATGCATTATCTTGGCTATTTCCAGACAATAAGTCTTGTACAAACACCATTGCTTGCGCATCATCTTCATTGCTGGCAGCCATCGCTTTTATATCTGAGTGAATGCTGCTCAAAGAACTAATGTACTGACTCATATAATCAGACATCTGCTTATCTTCATCATGCTGCGAGAAGCGACGCAAGTCAGCAAAACGTGTTTCAAGTTCAGGGGCTCTAACAGTACTAACTTGAGAAAAATCAGGGCGCTCTGCAACTTGTTTTGCTAACTTTCCTTTGGCCACTTTTTTAGCCGCCGTATCTGTTGCACCAGAAAGAATGGTCGCTATTTTGTCGTTGTTTGCACTAACCGCAGATGGTTTATCTGCAACAACGATGTTGTCATTCACCAACGTCATCAGATCAATGAGTGGCCCATCAGTTGACGAAAGGCGTGCAAAATTAATACTGGCATCATTTAAACCTCTAAAAGTAGGCACTTTTATACTGTTCAAAAACGCGAACCATGTATTGCCATAGTCTTTGAAGTAATAACTACGCATTGCTTTTGCCAGTGCATCAGCTTGCGCTTCATCAACCGCATTTTGACCGCTTTCATTACTTGTGCCCATTACCCAATCACCAGAGAATACCAGTCGAGAAATACGTTTAATTTCTGGATAAACATACTCTTGCCAACCTGCATTGGTATAGACATAAGGAATACTAAAGTTGCTTTTCAGTACATCGCGATTTTTCGCAGTCATATACTGTTTTAGTTGAATGGCTTTTTTACGCTCAGCAAAGCTACTAATAATTTGTTGATATAGAGGTTCGGCTTCAGGTTGTGTGTTCAGGCTATTCCTTGCATTTAATACAGCCGTTTCATTATTTTGCCAAAATAAAATTTCACCTGGGTTTTCTAGATCTGTGCTTATGTTCGCTAAATATAAATCAACTAAATCGTTTAATTGTGAGGTGATCGGTGAATCAGCTTGAGCATCAATCTCAATGTTAAAGTGCTGGCTAATAAAACTAAGTAACTGCTGCTTGGCAAACTCATCGTCTTTGTGTTCAGGGTGAGCACTTAACATTAGATGTAATTTCAAAGCATCATAATATGCCTGACGACTTGCTGCGCGAGCATCGGCATCATCTGCTGACCAAATAGCTTCAAACTCTTTCAGCTGCGCAAGCGTTTGTTTTTCTGCAGGAAGGGTGATCAACTGATTTAATTGATTAAACAAAACCTGCGAAACACTAGTTAGAGTTTCGTCACCCTCGTAAATGCCAAAAATGAAATACCATGGCAACTGCTTTTCATAATTATTAAGCGATTGATAATGCTCAAATAAATCAAGCGTAGCTGCAAGTTTTTGCTCATCTTTTGCTTTATTTACATTCGCTTCTACAATCGCTTTTACACGGGCTTCACCTTGATTCAACAATAGCTGGTTACTGGTATAAGAAGTAATGAGTAATGCTGTCACGGCGGCAATACTTGCCAAACCTGAAGTCACTGTTAAACCTTTTAACCAGCGGCCAACCAAGCGCTTTTTGCGGTTACCACGAGTTAGGTCTTGTAACTTGAAAATCACATCATTAAAAACACGATTGATAAAGTAGCTTTGCGTAATGCTTTCTTGTTTTTGCTCAACAACGACAGCACCAAATCGATCCCTTACGCCATTCGTAATACGTTCAATCGGTGTGCCCTCTTGCGTGCCAGAGGTAAAATATACACCAGCAAACCAAGGAACCTCTTGATACGGGTTGGCTTTAAATAACAAGTTTACAAACTCAGTCAACTTTGTTGATGCTGATTTAAATTGATTCGGGAAATCTAAAATTAACTGCTTACGGTGTTCATTACGTTCGCGGGCAACCTTGCTCAAACGTTGCTCACAAAGGCGCTGGTATAACTCCTCCATGCGCACTTCAAACATTTCAGCCGGATCATTTTGTTGATCTTCACTAATATCTAGCAAATAAGCACCAAACACTTGCTCACGTTCTTTTTCTGTTAAGTCATTAAAAAATGGCTCAAAGCCGCTGATCAAGTCTGTTTTGGTAAAGGTTATATAAACCGGGAAGATCACCCCAAGTTGAGTAATAAGCTCTTCAATACGCTCACGAACTAGTTTTACGTGTTGACGAATTTCTTCACTGTCTGAGGTTAAAACATCTGCAACACTAATCGCGACCATCACACCATTAATAGGCAGTTTAGGACGATATTTTTTGAGCAAGCTTAAAAAAGATAACCACTCTTTGTTTTCAGATTGCTCTGTTGTGTAACGCCCTGCGGTATCGATCAGAATTGCTTGATCTGAAAACCACCAGTCACAGTTACGCGTGCCACCAAAACCTTGGATGTGCAGTTCATTTGAATTTGAGTATGGAAAATGCAAGCCAGAGTTAGCAAATAATGTACTCTTTCCGGTGGCTGAAGGACCAATGATCATATACCAAGGTAGTGCATACAAAGCTGTATTACCACGGTATCCTGCGCCAAGATGGGAAGCTTTTAACGAGCTTAATGCTTCTTGCATCTTTTCTTTTATTTCATCAAGTTCAGCACTTGAACCCGCATTATGGCTCGCAAGTTCAGAGGCTAGCTTATCGCCCGAACGCTTTGTCCATAACCAACGGATAAAAATAAAAACGATAAAAACAGCTGTTACCGCAGCCATCGCGATAAGCTTTTTATCTGTCGTGTCTAAACCAACGATTCGGCCAGCAAACCAAATAATACTGAGCACAGCAATTAAGCCAATTAACTGCCCTGTTGCTCTTGATGACACTAAGCCCAGTAAAAAGTGCACTAGGCCGCTTTTGTTCACTCTTCCTTGCATTACTTTTCCTATCGAGTCTCGTTGGTTTTACTTAATTGCGTAAGTACTTCTACTTGATTATCTATACGTTGGCTGCTCTGAGTTGCTTGCTTGTTAATAACAAAATGAAAACCAGCAAAAAGCGAAACAATCGATGCCAAGCAAATTGATAAAATTACCCAATAAGGAATGTTTCGGCCTACCTTCATTGCAAACCCTTCAAGTGGCGCGCCATTATCAGATAGTTGCCCTCGTGGAGTACCGCGTACATCTTCTATTTGCGCACGTACATCAACAATTAAGGCTTTAAGTTGCTCAATTCCTTTCACTTTGTAGATACCCTCAAAGCCAAGTTGCAAACAAATGTAATACACTTCTAATGCTGCAAACTTTGGCTCACCACCGGTACGAAGTTTTGCTAATCGCTCAAAAAACTCTTCACCCGCTCGATTATTACCAAAAAACTCAAGCTGTAAGGGTCTCGACATCCAATCCATTCGAAAATGCGCGCCAGAGCTCATTACAAATTCATCACACATTGCAGTCAGGGCAAACTTAACTTCCTGCATAACGCTGGTTGTTACTTGCTGGGTATAACAATTACGTTCAAACTCATCAAAACTCGTAAGTAACTGCTCCCGAAAGTCGTTTAGTTCAAGATCTGTCGATTGCTTTAACTTTAAAGGCGCAAGCGCGTTTATCACTGGCGCAATACAGGCGATTAAATCAAGTTCGTTTTTTGCTTCTTGCATTGTCTAGCGTCCTAATTTCTTGCCACAGTAACAATTTCGACCTGCGCCGCTTGTAAGCCAAATGGAATAAATAAACTAAGCGATTGCTCTTCAACAATTTGCTGCCAAATAAAACCATGAGTCTCTAAACGGAAGTATTCATAGCCACTTTTGATAGCTAGTTTATTAGGTGGTCGCTGACAATGTGTTAACTGCACGCCCGCAAGAGCCGATGCAATCATAATTTCGAGCTTTTCTGTGGCGCCAACTTTGACCTGATCACTAAACGTATCAATCCACTTGGTATCTTCAGATTCAAAGTATACGGCCAAGTAGAAGTCGTTATTATCAAAAATGGCTGAATCAATGGTGGCAACCTGGTAAATGGCGTTCGATACTTTCTCGAGTTTAAGACCTGCCATCTTTTTAGGAACAACACCTTCAAGTAATTTACTCAATAAAATATCTAAGGTGCCAAAGACATGAGTCAATTGCTTATGCTGATAAGGCGGGATTTGACTCACTAAATCACTGTGCTCGAACATCGACACAGAGCTAATTAAGTCAACAAGCTCGCAATATAATCGCTCTGGATGAACTAGTTGTACGTTTTTTAGATGGTCTAAACGTTTTGCAGATGGTGCCATTGCATTTAACAACAGAAAGCTGTTCATTTCGTTAGGTCCAAAATCAGTAACCGAACCAAAATTCTTTCTGCGACCAAGCAATACGTTCACTTTTGCATTTACCAAGTTCGCCGTTCTATTAAGCAACTCGGTTAAATAAAACGAGGCCTGTATCGATAATAATGGCGGAACAAACTCTTTGCTGACTTTAAACGAGCCGTCTTCAGCGCGCATAATTTTGATACAAGCAAGCGTATCAAAATAGGTTTTTACATCGTTATCTGTCAGCAAAATATAGTTAGGTTGTGCAATTAGCACTTCACGGTTTCTTGCTGCATCGTGGTGATCACTAAACTCAATGTAATCTGCTTGATAGGCACTGAGTTGGCCACTAGTTGCATAACCTTCAATGTCGCTCACAACTTTATTTGCAGCAATCGCTAAGTACACAGTGACTTCATCTGTATCGGCAGCTAATTCAAGCTTTAGTTCTTCGTGATGTTGACGATCAAACTCAAGTAAACGCCCATTTTCAAGAATCGCTTTAAAGCTGATCACCTTTAAAATACCGCGAGCGAGTGCTGATTCATCAATAGTGAGGTGGTGTAAACCAAAGGCCAATGGCGAAATCAAGCCTTGTCTAACAATCTGATTTTGCTCATGGTAGTCATCAAACAACTGAAAATGCTGCTGTGCTAGCAACACGCCTTCAGCCCATACAGGTTTCATTGGCCCTTTAACGTTCATTACTCAGCCTCGTCTTCATCTGGTAATTGAACTTCGTTATTTGTAATCAATACATCTAACGATGTAGATAATTTAACGGGCCCATCACCGAGCGGGTAAAACGTTTTCCATTTATCACCTTGGCGATCTCTAAAAAGGGCGACAATGGCAACAAAACGCGCATTTTCTGCTTGTTCAAATTCTATTTTTGTTTTCTCAGCAGGGTTAATTGTTTTTTCTTCTACGGTGATCAACGTATTTGACAGAACTGACTTATCTGATTTCCACAAATCTTCAAACGTAGCTGTTTTAAAGCTCTGTATATCTGAAAGTTGATACACTCTGAGTACCACAGGCAAAGCTTCATCAAATTGGTTCAAATTAAGATTATCTGTCGCAGTGATATCTAGCTCTACATTTGTGCTCATACATGCTGTTAAAGACATAAACAAAGTAATTAGCACTGCCTTTTTAATTGCAAAACGCATTCAAAACCCCATTGATTTATTAGATTAATTAATTTTTACAAAGAACTTCTTCGTAAACAGGACAGATTACTCGATTAAATCGCATTGATGCGCAATCGGACCATTTATGAC
>NZ_JAKEVM010000240.1 GCF_022398475.1 Pseudoalteromonas shioyasakiensis
TCATTACTTAAATAAAATTTCAAATCTAGTTTAATTAGTGGGTCTATTTGTAATCAAAATCTAAAAAGGAGAAACATATGAATCAATGGGGACCTGAATTAGGACATATCAGTGAATTGTTAATATATGCTTCGGAAAACGGAATTAAGGTAGACAGAGATGATTTAGAGGTTCTCTATAACGCTTTGGAAGTTAGCAATGAACTCAATGAGTCAAGTAAAGAGCAAAAAGACAGTGTAAACAATGCTAATTCAAATGATGATTTATCTATAATTTCAACATCATCACATCCCATGTTGAGTAATGTTGATGTACACAAAGCCTATGAGCGCCTTTGTAAAAGCACCTCTCCAGTGAATGGTCGAACAATATCAGATTCTAAATCAACAAAACCAGCAATAAGACCTATTACAATCTGCGCATATATGTTTTTTTTATTAGCAATTATTACAGAGATATTAGGATTGTTCTTTGGAGATATTCCAACAGTAGAGTCTGGTTATTTATTTTATTTAGAATGGATTAACACATATGTATTACAAGTCCTCACACCTGTTTTTTGGGGGGGGCTCGGTAGCTGTATATTTTTACTAAAACGTTTTTCGGATTATTCCAATGCTTTGAGGTTTGATCATCAAAAAATGAAAGGTTGGGGACCTAGGATAGTTCTTGGTTCTTTGCTTGCTGGAGTGATTCAATATATTTACGATCCAGGGTTCATCACCACCTCTGGCATAGATGATAATGCTATTGCTTTTTTGGTTGGTCTCTCAGTTAAGCTTGTATATGGCGTACTTGAAAAAACAGTTGATACGTTAGCTGATAAGTTAAATTTAAGCTCAATCCAAAGAAAGAGAGGGGTATCTTCTGATAAAGATGACTTGAAGGTTTTACTTACTAAGTTTGCCGCAGAAGATGGATTAAGTGACCAAGAACGCGAGAAAATTTTTGAAATAATTCGTTTAGAAAAACTAAATTAGAGAGCATTAATAATGGGCAAAAGTTTTTTTCTTTTGAACTTATTCTTACTATCTACATTTACATTTAGTAATGATAAAGAGTTGCTACCGCTGGAAATTCATTATATCAATGTTGGGCAGGGAGGAAGCACTTTAATTGTTGGGCCTAATGGGACTAAAATTTTATACGATTTTGGAAATAAAAATGGCCGAGACTCTTTAGTCCCTTATCTTGACTCTTTGGGGTGGGGTAGTAAGAAACTTCATTACAGTATATTAAGCCATAAGGATCAAGACCACTTCAATGGCTATAAGGGCTTAATTGATGGTGGATATGACTTTAAAATTAAGAATTATGTTTCAGGATCTAGCAATAAAAAAGGAATGAAGTTAAATAATAATTGGTTCTTAGTTACAAAGTTAACTACTGCAGGAGAGGCTACGCAGTTAATACCTGGGATTGATATCTCTTTAGGAGGTGGAGCCAGTGCCTTTGTCGCTTATGCCTCTGGCCGCTTTTTTGATGGTACTGAAGTTAAAGTTAGTAATGAAAATGATTTTTCTGCTGTGTTATTAATAACCTATAAGAATTTTCAATTCATATTGGATGGAGATTTAGGTAGTGGTTCAGAAAAATGCAGTAATCACAACACAAAGCAATCTCAAATACAAAAACGTGTTGCAGACTTACTAATTAAAAATAGAAAGTTAACAGCTGAACATGGAGTAGATGTTATGCATATTGCTCATCATGGTAGCCAAAGTAGTACTTCTGCTGGATATGTGAATCAAATTAAGCCTGAGATTGGAATTGTAAGTGTTGGTCAAAACTGTACTTACCGACATCCAGATAAAGTAGTGATGGATATGTTACTCAAACCGTTCTCAACTCTTTCCACAGGGGCTTGTGTTGATTTGACAGCACTTAAAGAGGTCTATCAGACTGATAAAGGAAGCACAAACTGTTCTAATAATAGAGCTGATGCTTCAAACACAGGGTTTATAGGCGGAGACATTGTTATCAAAACCGATGGTATCGCTTCTTACTCAGTTAATACCTCGGGAGCTTTGTGGATTGCAGATAAAAAGGTGTTTGAAGATAAGCCAACTTCAACTATGTATCAGTTAGACGAAATATCAATTAATTATTGATATTTCGATGGTTCACAAATTAAATGGAGGTGAGTTTGTAGAAAGAATTCAGTAAGTATTTAAATGCCGAAGTTATTCGACATTTAAATTTAACGCCTTTGCCTTAGGTATTTTTTCATATGCATCAATATAATTACCATAATGCGTATAAAGCATATTAGGGGAAGTATGGCCCATTAATTTTGCTATTTTCCATAGATTCATACCTTCTGAAATAAGGCGAGTTGCGAAAGTATGTCTTGTTTGGTATGGATAACGATATTTTACACCTGCAGTTGATAATAGCTTTTTCCATATATGCTTTCTGAAAGAGTCTTGATTCCATACATTTCCTTGTGAGTTTAAGAAAACATATTCAGAGCCGGTTTTAGCCATTTCTCTCTTAAGAAGCTCACAAACCTCTTGTGAAATCGGTATTCTTCTTCTACCAGATTTGGTTTTTGTTGCCTTTGTTTTACCTTCCACGATAGCTTCAAATATCGATATTGTTTTAGAAACTAAGCATACATCAACCTTCTTAAGGGCAACCCATTCACTAGAACGTATTCCTGTATCAAAGAGAAGAGCAACAATTGCTTTAACTGTATCCTCAGCTGCTCTTATTAGCTGCCTTGTCTCTGCTGGTGTGAAAGGTATTACATCTTCATGTATATTTCGAGCGTTGATTTTACTTTTATTTGTTAAATATTCTTGGATCCGAATACCTGAAGCAGGGTTTACTTTTATCATCTTATCTACAATTGCTCTATTCAGTGAGGAGCTTAATAGAGATAGTCGATTAGATAAGGTTTTCCTAGAGAGTGTAGAGTTTTCTATTAAGTTTACGATGTTTAAGGTCTCTAGTTCGGGGACTGGAATCTTCCATAAGTCCCTTAGTCCATTTTTAGCTTTTTCATAACCAGTGATTGTTGAGTTAGCAAGGCCTCTCTCTATCGCTTTATCAATATATAAATTTAAATAATCTTCTACAGTTG
>NZ_JAKEVM010000241.1 GCF_022398475.1 Pseudoalteromonas shioyasakiensis
CTAATGTCTAGAATATAATTATTTGTCATTTTTATTATTTCCTTAACCCTTTAACCCAGCTGAACACACCCTCATGTGCTGCAATGTAATCACCAACTATGTCTGTATGAGTTGCGATTCTATTTTTTGATTCAAGTTCGAATAATTTAGATAAGATATTTTCTTGTTCGATTTTTATATACCGACGATCTATTGGTAAGCTTTTTCCTCGAATACTCAAACGATACTCTCGCTCTAAAATTTCAAGCTGCTCTATCATTAAACGGTTACGGCTCCAAGCTCTAGTGTACCCCTTGAGCCTATTAACTAAGTAACTTATTAATAGAATCACACTTGAGATACTCAGAAAAAAACTGACAATTAATCTCAAATATTCATGCTCTAAAATATCTACACCAAACAAGAAAGGTGAGTAAATTAGAGTAATTGATAAAGTTACAACTACCACTGAGAAAAAAGCAAAACGTTCATTAATTTTTTTCTTAGTTGCGAACTTATTAACTCTTTTCGTATATTCAGAAATGTAAAAGTCAATTTCATCCAAAGCCACATCCCCTTTTATAGGATCGTTATTGTGCCTCTTATCTGAATCATACTTTTGACTATCATTTATTTTTCCCACTTTCAATTATTAATCCTTAAAAATCCGTTATTGTAGTGTTCAATGAAATAGCCGCTATCAAATGGTTTTCTTAAAATCTATATTTATGCTTCTGCCTAAAAGGCTGGTAAATATATTCGATTCCGAGACATGAAAGATTGGTATTCAGATAGAGTCATAATTCTTCCTTGTTCGAAAGGCAATTCCATTTTCTTATGACTGATAATAACGAAGCTAAAAAAATGAATCAAAACTTAACAGCAAAAAATGATTCATAATTTAAAAACAATGAGTTCAATTTGATGCTGTAAAAACTATAACTAGAAATTTAGGCAATAAAAAAGGCCGCTCTGAGAGCAGCCTTTTTCATATTTGGTGGAGCTGGGGGGATTTGAACCGCCGTCCAGCTTATTTTAAATCAATAACTTACATAACCTTGTGCACAGAGCGTGTATTTTAAAGTTCTTTAAGATAATTGTACTAAACCCTCTACTCTGTTAAAAACGACAATATCGTTGGAAACGATGAATAGAATGCACACTAAACAATCAAGTCAATTGGAGAATAAAGATGCCAGTAAGGACTCATCTTTGGAAGGTTGGTGTAAAGCCTAAAGCTCTACAAGAAACTCGTTTAGAAACAGAAAAGCTACTAGAAGAAATGATTATTCAGCAACCTTCCATGCTTTCAGGTGAGTGGCTATTAATTGGTCAACAAGAACGAACTTTCAATAACCAGCCATTAGATCTTTTAGCAATAGCTCCAGATGCTTCTTTAGTTTTAATAGAGCTCAAGCGAGACAAAACTCCTAGAGAGGTTACCTCACAAGCTCTTGACTACGCTTCTTGGGTAGAAAATTTAAAACCAGAAAAAATCATTGAAATGTATAGAAGGTTTAGTAAAGGAAGAGAGTTAGCTGAGGATTTTTTTAATAAGTTCCAGCGACAACTTATTGAAGAAGAGCTAAATCAAAACCATCAGATTATTATTGTTGCTGCCGAATTAGACACCAGCACAGAAAGAATTATTTCATACTTGAATCAACGTTCTGTCGCTATAAATGCTCTCTTTTTTCAAGTATTCGACAATGGAGATGAAAAAATAATCAGTCGAACTTGGTTACTTGACCCTATAGAGACACAATCAGCAGCTTCTAACACTAGATCAAATAACTTAGAGCCATGGAATGGTGAATTTTATTGCTCATTCGGTGATAGTTCAGCTCGCTCATGGGCTGAGGCTAAAAAGTATGGGTTTATTTGTGGTGGTGGCGGAGCTTGGTATAGCCGAACTCTTCAATTACTTTCTCCTGGTGATCGAGTCTGGGTCAAGGTTCCTGGAGTAGGATTTGTTGGTGTAGCTAGAGTCACAAATGAAGCCTTGCCAGCAGCTGAATTTACTGTTACCACTGATACTGAAGAAAAACCCGCACTGGAAGTTCTCACAGAGGGCAGCTATCACCGAGAGTTTTTAGACGATGAAGAGAAGTGCGAATATTTTGTCTCGGTAGAATGGTTAGAAACAAAAGAATTGGATGAAGCAATTCAAGAAGTTGGTATGTTCGGAAACCAAAACACAGTATGTAAGCCAACAACATCAAAATGGCGCTCAACTGTGACCCGCTTACAGCGAAGGTTTCCAAACTATAATTCAAACTAGTAAAAATTTTGAACAACAGATATTTGTGCGATTACTCTGACCAATAAATGCTCAAGTTCTTTATGTGAATAAGTCTTAACTTTATCTGTCAGGTTTGATTATTAGAGTTTAATCAAATCTGACAGTCGCATAAGTGCTGGTATCATTTAATGATCACCGCTTTTCTTTCGAAAAGTGGGCAGTCAATGAAAGTCGTTTATGCCCCAAAACGATTCACTCAACTAATCATATTGGATGTTATTAGACTGAACATTCAAACAAGCAATTAAGATAATTTTGAGTTACGCTATAAAGTAAATTGGATTAATGCCTGCTTTCTAAGAAGTCTCGTTTCTTCTCAGACTCAATAGACTTTAATTTATTCTCTATGCGTTTTTCGATATATGAGCGATGTTCTAATAAATCAACAGAATTGAATAAAGGTAATAGCGTGATAAGGTAGTTTTTCTCTTTCTCTAATACAGGTACCAAACTTCCAGACCAGAATCTACTAGCAGGCTCATGCTCAAGTATTTTGAAGTCATCAAGTTTTTTATTGAGTTGAAGAAAAATACTTAGCAACTCAAGCTTAAAGACCTCTCCCATGCAATTTGCAACTTTAAATATGAAACTAATGTAACCAATTTCTTCAATATTATTTCGAACTGTATGTTTTATAAAAGCCTGCTTCTTGGTGATTAGCCCATCGGACTCTACTCCTCTTTTCTTTGAAAATAATTTAATAAAAATATTACCTCCAAAACCGTAGGAATCCTGCTCCTTTATGTAT
>NZ_JAKEVM010000242.1 GCF_022398475.1 Pseudoalteromonas shioyasakiensis
AGTTTTAACACCATTTAACAAACGCTTTTAGCTCTTTGTAATAAACACACCTGCTCATTCAAAGCAGCAAAAAGCTAAATCTCTCGTTAACGCACTAACTTAGCGAGCACGGAATACGATGCGACCTTTCGATAAATCGTAAGGAGTCATTTCTACGGTTACTTTGTCGCCAGTTAAGATGCGGATGTAGTTTTTGCGCATTTTACCAGAGATATGAGCCACAACAACGTGACCATTTTCTAGCTCAACTCGGAACATTGTATTTGGTAAAGTATCAAGGACCGTACCTTGCATTTCGATTACGTCTTCTTTCGCCATGTTTAGCGTAACACCTCTTTAATAGTTAAACGCTGCAGATTTTGCCGAAAATACAGCAATAAGTAAAGCTACAGGGCTCAATTTTGTAAATTAAATCGCCAACCACTCGTCGCCAATGTGCTTTTGTGCAGGCAAAAATTGGGTTTTATATTTCATTTTAGTGCATTCGTCGATTTGGTAACCTAAATAGACAAATTGTTTTGCTTGTTGTTTTGCAAATTTAATTTGTTCCATGATCATGATGCTACCAATACTGTATTGCTCATAATCAGGGTCAAAAAAGGTATAAATCGCTGATAGGGCATTGGTCATGCAATCGGTTACCGCGACAGCAACTAATTTATCGCCATCTCTTAACTCTATGAACGTAACGGGTAGCCACTGGCAAAACAAAAAGCTTTCGTACTGACTTTGATCAGGCGGAAACATTGAACCATCTTGATGCCTTTGCGTGATGTATTTGCAATATAACGGGTAATATTCTGCGCGTTCGTATTCACTATAACTGACTGTGAAAACCTTATTTGCTTTATTTAATTTGCGCTTTTGCGATTTTGAAGGGGTAAATTGTTGGGCCAAAACGCGCACTGAATTACAGGCATTACAAATAGGGCAATGTGGACGATAGATTTGGTCGCCACTGCGCCTAAAACCCAATGCTAATAACTGTTCAAATTTATCAGGGCAATAACAACTTGGGTCAAGTATAACAAGTAGTTGCTCCTGACGGTCGGGTAAATAACTGCAATCAAATTGCTGGCTTAAACCAAGCCTAGCGGGTAAGTGCTCAGTCATAAATATTAATCAACTCTTGTGGTTGCCACATATCTTTTTTAGGCACATAACTGTGCGCTAATTTAAGTCTAGTTAAAAATTCTCTGCGTGGGATAACTTTTGCACCTAAAGTGATTAAATAAGGGTTTTCTAGTTGGCAATCGATAAAATGGGCTTGGTGTTTTTTAAGCCAATTAACTAATGCCCACATCGCCAGCTTTGAGCCATTACTGACTTGATGAAACATTGATTCACCACAAAATATGCCATTTTGCATAATGCCATAGAGACCAGCTACGAGTTCATCTTGGTGCCATATTTCAAGGCTGTGTGCTAAACCCTGATGGTGCGCTTCAATGTAGGCATGCATCATTTGCTCAGTGATCCATGTACCTTCTGCATCGATACGTTGCTCACGACAAGCATTGATAACGTGGGCAAATGCGTGATTAATAGTGACACGCACAGGAAAACGCTTTAAATGCTTTTTTAAACTGCGACTAACATGAAATTCATTAAGCTCAATAACACCACGCATGCTAGGTGACCACCACATAATAGGCTCATAGTCACTAAACCAAGGGAAAATACCGGTGTTATAGGCATTTTTAATGCGCTCAACTGATAAATCCCCGCCAATTGCCAACAGGCCATCGGGTTCATCAAGGGCAAGTTTTGGGTCTGGAAAATCAACAGTCTCGGGCGAGAGTTGGTACAGTTGCTTGATCATATCAGCGTATCGTTGTTATTTGCTCTGATTTTAACAAAAATTTAGCTATAAAAAAGGGGCTGTTTACAACAGCCCCTAGTATTTAGTGCTTTAGATCAACTATTTTATAGGTTATCTAAGAAGCGTTCTGCATCAAGTGCAGCCATACAACCCGTACCTGCTGATGTGATTGCTTGACGATAAATGTGATCAGACACGTCACCTGCAGCAAATACACCTGGTACGCTTGTTTGTGTTGCGTTACCGTTTAAACCAGACTGAACGACTAAATAGCCGTCTTTCATTTCTAGCTGACCTTCAAACATGTCAGTGTTTGGCTTATGGCCAATTGCAATGAATACACCGGCAAGATCTAAGTTTTCAGTTTCTTCAGAATCAGTTGCTTTAATACGGATGCCAGTTACGCCCATTTCGTCACCAAGTACTTCATCCAAAGTGCGATTATAATGTAAAACAACGTTACCGTTTTCAGCTTTTTCTTTTAAACGATCAGCTAAGATTTTTTCACTACGGAAGCTGTCACGACGATGTATAACGTGAACTTCATCAGCGATATTTGATAAGTAAAGTGCTTCTTCAACAGCAGTGTTACCACCGCCTACAACCGCTACTTTTTGACCACGGTAGAAGAAACCATCACAGGTTGCACAAGCAGAAACACCACGACCTTGGAAGTTAGTCTCTGATTCTAAACCTAAGTATTTAGCCGACGCGCCTGTTGCGATAATTAATGCATCACACGTATATGTGCCTGAGTCACCAGTTAAAGTGAAAGGGCGCTTTGAAACATCAACTTTATTAATGTGATCAAAAACAATTTCAGTCTCGAAACGTTCAGCATGCTCTTTCATACGGTCCATTAATGCAGGACCTGTTAAACCGTGTGCATCGCCAGGCCAGTTTTCAACTTCAGTGGTTGTCGTTAATTGACCACCTTGCTGAATACCAGTGATAAGAACAGGGTTAAGGTTGGCACGTGCTGCGTATACCGCTGCCGTGTAACCAGCTGGGCCAGAACCTAAGATTAATAGTTTACAGTGTTTTGCGTCACTCATGGTTTTTCCTAAAAACGTTTCAATACGATGTCTATGCGCCCGATTCTAAGAAAAACAAGGCGGATGTAAACAAAAGCCCTGATTATTTTTTTAGTCAAATCGTTAAGCTGTCAAATAATCCTTACTT
>NZ_JAKEVM010000243.1 GCF_022398475.1 Pseudoalteromonas shioyasakiensis
TAATTATTAAGTGCTAACCTTCTATTTTTAAATGATTTTTCAGAATTGAAAATATAGATTTAGATCAAGTTACTTAGCAATAACTGGCTTAAAGTAAAACTATAAAGATCTCAATATAGGTAGTTATAGTTTAAAAGGAGTCGTTATGCAGACAGTCAATGTCGAACCTGTATCAGTTAAACAGCAGAAATTAGCCGAAGCCAATGCGAAGCAGGATGTGGTTTTTGATCTAAATGTTAAAAACCCAAGCTTAAAGTGGAATGCTGACGGTAAATACCCATATAAACGCAAAATGGACGTAGTTGAATACGAGCGTCATAAACACGAACTGCAAATCGAGCTTTTAAAAATGCAAGGCTGGGTAAAAGAGACCAACCAGCAAATTGTGATTTTATTTGAAGGTCGAGATGCGGCGGGTAAAGGTGGCACTATTAAGCGCTTTATGGAGCATTTAAACCCTCGTGGGGCGCACGTGGTGGCTTTAGAAAAACCATCTGCAAGAGAGCGTGATCAATGGTACTTTCAGCGTTACATTAACCATCTGCCAACAAAGGGTGAAATTATATTATTTGACCGTTCTTGGTATAACCGAGCCGGTGTTGAGAAGGTAATGGGGTTCTGTGATGATCACGAATATTTAGAGTTTATGCGTCAAACTCCTCAACTTGAACGTATGTTGGTGAATAGCGGTATTAAGCTATTTAAATATTGGTTTTCGGTCAGCAGAGAAGAGCAATTTAGACGCTTTAAATCTCGCCAAAATGATCCACTCAAACAATGGAAGCTAAGCCCAGTTGATATGGCATCACTGGCTAAATGGCATGATTACAGTGATGCCAAAGATGCCATGATGTTTCATACCCATACTAAGGATGCACCTTGGACACAAATTCGATCTGATGATAAAAAGCGCGGGCGTATCAACTGTATGCGTCATTTCTTAAGCTGTTTGGATTACCCAGAAAAAGATCACGAAATTGTGAATCGTCTCGACCCGCTTATTGTCACAGAACCTACCCGCATGTCTGCACGTCAGTAAAGGAGAATACTATGCAAAATTCACAGTCAGTATTTGAGAAACGTCTTGCTAAGCTCGAAAAAATTCTCGAAAAGAGTAAAAAAGAAGTGGCCAAAACCACTGAAATTGCAAAAGATGCAGCACTTAAAGCACAAGCAGCTGTAGAGTGCGCTAGTGAAGCAGAGAAACTAGCCGAAAATGCTAAAAAGCGCTTGAAAGCAGCAAAAAAGCAATTAAAAGAGGCTAAAGTATTAAAAATAGCGCAGAAAAATGCGTCGAAAAAGTCGGCAATAAAACGTGCTAAACGAATGGCAAAGAATAAAAAAGCTAAAACTAAAAGCGCTTAAAGTTAACAAAGGGCACAGGGCTCATGTGCCCTTTGTTTTTATTAAGCGTATAGCTGGACATTTTTACGATTCTCGATATGCTAAACCTTACTTTTTCAGGGACTTAAAAGCATCTTAATGAAAACTTTAGCGCCTATTTTTGTTATTTTACTGCTATGTTCAGCTTGTAGCAGTCATTCACCTATCAACCAAGAAATGCAAACTAAGTTGCAAGGCTCATGGCAGTCTACAAATAGCCCAGTTTGTGAGGCTAATTTTCATACCATGACGTTGAAAAATAAAACATTAGAAATCTCTTATGATGAGCAGGGCTATATTTCCGCGTCCGAAGCGAGAAAAACCTTCGTTTATAATATTCTCTCAGCAGAGAAAAATTTAATCCGTGTGCAGCTTGAAAATGAAACCCGCTTAGATAAAAAGGGCAAGCATGTGGTTTGGCATCTAAAACCTCTTAGAAATGATAAATACTGTTGGGGCAGAGATGATTGGCCTGATCTTGCTTGTACAGCTTCTCGTTACAAATGCACAGTAAAATAAATCAGTAATCAGTTTACAGAGGTCAGAAAATTAGAGCTTTCAGCCTGTAAATTGAAGAACCTGAGGCCCTATACCCAAAGCGCTTTGCTTTACGTGGTATCTCTACGAGTGAAGCGCTTTAATTATCCCATGCTAATCATTTCAACTGGCTTAAAAAGTCCGTATAATCCACGCCGAACTTTTTACTATGAAACATGGCTTACAAAAGCCTGTATGAGCAGAGCAAATGAATCAAACTGATACTAGAAAAGAAACTCTTGAATTTAATAAACTTCAAAAGCGTCTAAGAAGGCATGTTGGTAATGCGATTACTGATTACAACATGATTGAAGACGGTGATGTTGTTATGGCATGTATCAGTGGTGGTAAAGATTCTTTTGCAATGCTAGATATTTTGCTTAATTTACAAAAAGCAGCGCCGATTAAATTTGAAGTGATTGCAGTAAACCTTGATCAGAAGCAACCTGGTTTTCCTGAGCACATTTTGCCTGATTACTTTGAAACGCTAAATATCCCGTATTACATCGTTGATAAAGATACTTACTCAGTAGTAAAAGAAAAAGTACCAGAGGGCAAAACTACCTGTGGTCTGTGTTCACGACTTCGTCGCGGCACACTTTATTCATTTGCAGAAAAAATTGGTGCAACTAAACTAGCACTTGGTCATCACATGGATGATATCGTTGAGACAATGTTCTTAAATATGTTCCATGGTTCACGACTAAAAGCGATGCCACCAAAATTGCGCTCTGATGATGAACGTAACGTGGTAATCCGTCCGTTGTCATATTGCCGTGAAAAAGATTTAATTAAATACGCTGAGCACAAAGACTTCCCAATTATTCCTTGTAACTTATGTGGCTCACAAGAAAACTTGCAACGTCAATCAATCAAAGCCATGTTGACTGAGTGGGATAAGAAAACTCCAGGTCGTGTTGAGAGTATCTTTAAATCTTTACAAAATGTTAGTCCAAGCCAGCTTGCAGACAGAAACTTATTTGATTTTGAAAATTTACCACTTGATAGAGAAGGCAATCGTGAAAGCTATGACTTTAGCGAGGCGGTGGTCTCATCAACAAA
>NZ_JAKEVM010000244.1 GCF_022398475.1 Pseudoalteromonas shioyasakiensis
CTGTAAAACCTATAGTGAATTTGTTTATAAAATAAAAAACCCTGCAAGCGCAGGGTTTTAATATACAAGTATTTAAATCGTTCGTTTAGAACTTAAATTTGAAACCTGCATAGTACAGACGACCAACTTGGCTATAAAGAGTATCGTCGTAGTCTAATTCAGAGTTCAATACTGGATCTTTATCAGCTAAGTTATTAACACCTAGTGTTAGATCAAGATTCCAAGGCGTTGCGTAAGTATAGTTAATATCGATAATGTTATACGAAGATAACTCACCAACTGCTTTGAACTTAGTACCTTCATCATTTGCATCTTCAGTTTCTTCAGCTGTAGAAGCAATATGGTTCCAATTTACGTTTAACATGTGAGCTTCGATATCCCATGTTAAGCCCCAGCTGATTCTTCTTTCTGGTAAGCCAGCACGGCCAATTTTATCAACGTTAGGGTAACCGATGATATCTGGCTCTTCATAGCTAAGTACTTCTGACCAAGCAAATTTAGAGCGAAGTAGACCTGCGCCACCTAAGTCAAATACTGCGTTAAGTTTGAAATCTAAGCCATCTGTAGAGAAACCAGGGATGTTAGCCATTGGTGCAGTAACAAGTAACGAACGACCAGTTGGATTACCACCACGGTCTACAGATACTTGGTCATAACCAGCAGCGTTATCATTTGGATCTTCAGGGTCACCTAAAAGACCAGCTAACTCAAGGTCAAATACGTCTTGTGTAGATAACGAGCTAACTTGGTTAGTGATTTCGATATCATAGTAATCAACTGACATATCGATATTATCAGTGATGTTATAAACCATACCGAAACTTACACTTTCTGATTCTTCAGGTTTTAATGAATCAGTACCGATGAAGTAAGTTGTATGTTGTTGAGTACGACAATCAGAACGTGATGTACCTGCTGATGTACATACCACAACATCTTTAGCTGATGAAGCTGACTCTTGTGGTGCTTTATATAGATCTTCCAGCGTTGGAGCACGGAAACCTTCACCCCAAGCAGCACGTAAAACTAACTCATCAAATGGCTGGTATTTAAGTGAAACTTTAGGAACAAATGATGAACCTACATCGCTGTAATCATCATATCGAGCAGCTAAGTTTAACTCTAATGTGTCTACTACAGGGATTAACATTTCAGCAAAAACAGCTGATTCTGTACGGTCACCTGCCGCTGAACCACCAGCAGTACCAATGATGTTTTTCGCTTCGTTTTGAGCTTCCGCTTGGTCAAAGTAATCAGTTTCACGGTAGCTAGCACCAACATATAGGCCTAGTTCACCTGCAGGTAAAGTAGCTAACTCATTAAAGCTTACGCCTGCAGTTACTTCACGTAATGTACTACCAGAACGACGGTTACTATTTGCGGCTATATTAGCTAATTGAGTAGCATACGCAGATTGATCTGGGTCACGTGGATCCCAACCATCAATGATCGCATTCTCTACGCTTGGGCGATGAACATAGCCTTGACCCCACTCGTTCATTTCATAACGGTTATAGTGTGCATCTACATGCCAATCAAACACTTCACCCATACCATTTAGAGATGCACTCCAATCAGCCATGTTGCTAACTTGCCAAGTGTCACGTGAAGTACCTACGTTATTAAAGCGGTAATAACCACGGTCGCCTTCATTAACAGCCATTAAGCCTTTTTCTGTGTCTTCAGCAAGCGCAATAGGGAATGTAAACCAGCCTGCTGCAGGTGCGAAACGACCAAAGCTTTCATTACGCGAATGTAATGAACGGAAGTTAAAGATTAAATCATCATTGATGTCATAATCAAAGTTAACAAATACTGAGTCACGCTTTGTTGAAGCAGCGTCAGCAGCAACAGCAGTATAATCATAGTGACAGCCGTCGTCAGCAGGGAAATCTGGTGCATCATTATGATAAGCAAATGAATCACCGTACTGCGAACAGTCTTGACCAGTGATCATTGGGTTAAACTCAAATGTTTGCATATCTAGAATGTTACGGCCATACCAGCTTTGACCTGTTGTACCAGCGAATGTACCTGAGCCATCGTCTGTTGCACGTGAGAACCAACGATCACGAGCAAAAATAATATCACGCTCATCATGCTCATAGCTGAATACTAGGTTAGAGTTTTCTGATTTAAGACCTGTGATAATTGAGAATGATGACTCATCACCACCGCCATCACGGCTCGGAGTACCCATACGACCCTGAACTTGAACACCTTCAAAATCTTTTCTTAAAATAATGTTAACTACACCGGCGATCGCATCAGAGCCATATACCGCAGATGCGCCATCACCCATAACTTCAATGCGCTCTACAGCAGCAAAAGGGATGGTATTTAAGTCAGCTGCACCACCACCCATAACAGGTGAACCTGGCATTTTCTTACCGTTAATTAAAACAAGTGTTCTTGAAGAACCTAAACCACGTAAGTTTACTGTTGCCTGACTTTGCGCAGTACTACCTGATGATGGTTGGATCGAACCAAATGAGTTAAATGTTGAACGGTTTAATACGTCTGCAACACTTAATTGACCTGAATTATCTAAAGATGCACGGTCGATTACAACAACAGGGTTTGCACCCTCAATGTCAGTTCGTTTAATACGTGAACCTGTAACTTCGATTCGCTCAACTTTTTCTACACCTTCTTCTTCAGCAGCAAAAGACGAAGCTGAAAATGCAGCAGTTGACGCTGCACCAAAAGCAATCGCTAAGCGAACTGCTTTTGAAACTTGATTATTTAACATTTGATTCTCCCTGGTCATATCCATGTTATGACTTTATTAATTTATTTTACCCCTTAAAGAGGTACTAGTACCCCATAAGGGAATTAAATACTAATATTAGGGACAACTTTTGGTCAACAGTTTTTTAACCATTGTTTTTC
>NZ_JAKEVM010000245.1 GCF_022398475.1 Pseudoalteromonas shioyasakiensis
ATTTTTGAGTGCGTAATTACGCGCAATCACATTTGGTTTGCTTGTATCTTTTACTAGTACATTTTTTAAACCAGTAATAAAGTCTTTTGTATTTTCAGGTTCAACTCTAGTATAAATATCAGGATTAGCTTGCTCTATTTTTCCAAGCTCCGTAGATACTTCAGCTGTTACAAGTGCATGCCCTCCAGCTGATAATATATTAGTTAATTTTGAAGGTAAAACTGCATCTGCAGCTCCCTTTTTTTGTACAACCAAATGAACATCTGCCATAGACAACATTGCAGGTACATCTTCCCAGTCTTGTAGTGGCTTAAAATAAACATTCTCTAAATTACTAGCTTTAGCAAGTTCATTTAAAGTATTAACATAAGCACCAGCACCAACAAAAACAAACTTAACTTGCTTGTCACCTTCAAAGCTTTTAGCTGCTTCAATAACAATTTCAAGGCCTTGCTTTTGACCAATATTACCCGCATAAAGAACAACTTTATCTGTTTCTGTAAAACCCCAATTTTTACGTAAAACAGAGCCATCAGTCTCAGGTGTTACAAAACTGGTATCAGCCCAGTTAGGAAAAAAGAGTAACTTTGATTTATCAACTCCTTTTCGCTCAGCGTTATCAAGCATACTGTAAGAAATACTCGAAATCACATCAAACTTTTTCATAAACCAAGATTCAGTTCGCTTTACGAAACGAGCAACCTTTCCCTCGCTTACCATACCGAGACCAAACATAGCATCTACTTCAAAATCTTGAATATGCATTACTGTTTTTACACCAAATAGTTTGGAAAATAGCAATGTAGCTGGGGCGCAAAAAAAAGTAGGCTGAACCAAAAAAATTACATCAGGCTTATTCTTAATGAGCCTAATGAGAAGGGCAATACTAGACGATACTGCAAATGTACTTAGGTGTAGAAGCCGTTTAAGTGTAGTTACCTTTGAAGGAACATATAGCGGGCAGCGAGTTATAGCTACACCATTAACAAGCTCATTTTTATACAAATAGCTTTTATATTGTTCATCAACCTTCCATTCAGGGTAGTAGGGCGGGGCAACAATAGCTTCAACTCCCACTGCATTTTTCTGAAGCCTTCCCACCATCTCACCATTATACTTCCCTATACCTGTTAACTCAGGCCAAAAATTTAAGCTATAAATTAATAGTTTCATAATTACCTATAAAGTGGCCATGAAATCAGAATAGTTTTTCTTTGATATTTCAATTGAGTCTTTCATTGAAATTAATGTACTTTCTTTTAATAAATCGAGCTTATTATCCTGGGATAGCTTTATTATTACTTCAGCAGCATTACCTCGAAAATCCTCAACATCTTTAAATACAACCCCTCGTTTACAATCAACATCACCAAAAATACACCCAATATCTAATGTTAATGCTGGCACACCAAATGAAAAAGACTCAAACAATACATTGGGCTGCGCTTCATTTCGATATTGAGTTGGAAATAGAAAAATATCGATCGAATTAAAAAATTCTATTTTTTTCTTTGGATCAACATACCCTAAGTATGATATTTTTGAATTGTCAGATAATTTACTTTTAATAACACTAGCTATTTCATCATTTTCCGCTGGACCCGCTAAAAGTAGTTCATAGTTAAAGTTATGCTTATCCAGTTGTTCACATAATTTAAAAATTTCAATTAGCCCTTTTTCCACACCAAGGTTGCTCAAATGCCCTAACTTGATTGTAGGTTTACAAGTAGGTTTGAACTTTTCTTGCGCACTGACATGCATAGCATTAGAGATAATAATAGTTTCGCAATTAATTTGGTAAATATTGAGAAACTCCCTCTTCATTTTTTCACAAAGGAATATATGCTTTGACCCAGCGGGCTGTAGTTTTGTAATAAGCGTCATTCCAAGTGTTTTCTTTGAAACATAGTTAAAACTTCTATGATGAAAGATTACTGGAACTTTAAAGAGCTTTAACACAAGAACAAATAAAAGACTATAGTAAGCACCATATCCTGCATCAGGAGGAAGATATGCGAATTCATACCTTCTTAACATTTGGGAATAAAATAACTTAATTCCGCCATTAATTACTTTGACAAACTTTTTACTGTGGTATTTGAGGCCACGATTTAATGAAGCAGGGCTAGTATCAACTTTTGTAACATTAATATTTTCATTTACGTCTTTGTAAAAGTTAAGTAAATTTTTTGACATCCCATGTACAGGAGGTGGGAATGGACCGATTATAAAACAGTTTTTTGCTTTCATTTAAGACTCTTTCTTCCAGTCAAATTTAAAAGAAATGATACTACTAATATAAGTAACATTATTTTCCAGGTTGTTCTTAATGAATAAGAAAACAAAGTTGACACTGAATATAATGTTATTACGCTAAAAAGAACATACAACCCTGGACCTTTTGTGAACCTCAACCTTTCTACGTTGACAAAAATAATATATAAAAAAAAGTAGAAAACAAAAGGGTATACGCCACCAAATAGATATACTTCTGATATACCACTCATTGGCACATAGGTGTGGAGCCTTATACTCTCAGTTTCTGAAATACTACTAAACCCATCAATAAACGAAGGTAAAGGTGAGAAACTCAGAATTTTATATAATTCAGAATGCCTTTGGTCAATTAAAAATGAATTGGCTATATTAAGCCCCCCCTCAGCCAAATTATAAAGTGACATAAAGAAAACATTAAATATGCCAACATCCCAGACTAAGGAAAACTGCTCTGAAATGGCAGAGATACCTTGTGTAGACTGGCCTCTACCCAACATAACTTTAGCTAATGATAGAGCTGACAAAAAAAGAAAAAAGAGTGGAAGAGTTTTTCTTTTAAATATAAG
>NZ_JAKEVM010000246.1 GCF_022398475.1 Pseudoalteromonas shioyasakiensis
ATTTAATTGCCTCTAAAGAAGACTATTTCTTAGTAAATAAAAATTTAGTATTTAAAGCATTACATCAATGGGCTGGAGACAATTCTAAAAAAATTAGCTTTGTTGCTTATCTAGAGCAAGCATATCAAGAATATGAATCAACAAAAGTTGTAAAACTTGAGTCAAGTATACTTGAGAGTTCCGGTCTAATAAGACATTGCCCTGAAGTAGTTAAGTTAGTTAGGAAACAAACCTTTATTAATGATGATAACGCAAAGTTAATTTTTGATTCCATCATCGGAGAAATCAAACACTCTTACGACTTGGGTGCTGTTAAAAGAATATATACTGAAAGTGCTGCTTGGGGGCCATTATCTGTACTATGTAAAAATGAAGATGACTTTACCTTGTATAAGGAAAAGTATCTTGAGGAAAAAGAAAAACTATATGGAAAGAGTGAAAATTTACTGGCTTCTGATAATACCTCTTTAATTAACAAATTTTATGAATGCTTTAATTCTGGTAGGGTTTCTGGTGCATATAAAATCCTTGAAAAGTTTAATTCAATTATTGAAGAAGCTCATTTAAAGGAAAGAAAAGAAAAACAAGCGTTTGTAAATAAAATGCTCTCGCAACTTTCTCAAATAAAAGAGGGGGCTGATAGTCAAAACTTATCCGATTCATGGTTCGATGAACTATATGATAAGTGTGCAGTGTTAGAAAGAATCTTAAGAACAATACTTCGAAAAGAAAAGACCTCAGAAGTCGCTGAAGATTATCAAATATTGCCTGAAAGCTTGATTGAAGCTTTAAGTGAAACTGTAGCAAATGGCTCTGAGGATTTTTCTGAGTTTACAGCTTTATTAGAGCAAAGCAAAAAAAATAGCAAAGTCGATACCAAGGCAGAACTCAAGCTCGAAGATGTAAAGTCTGAATGCCTAGAGTTAGTTTCTCATTGGGAATCTCTAATTTCTGTTGAAAATATTGAACCTAAGACTATTAGAGCTAATTGGGAGGGTTTCGTAAAAGAGTTTGCTAAATCTACGAATTTATACCATGACTCAAAAGATGAAAAGAAAAGGTTTGGAAAACATATTTCAGCTAGTTTGGATTATACATTTCCTGTTTATCAAAGTGCGTTTTATAAACCTCAAAGTGAATTTCTGAAACGACCTATTAGATTTTATTTGTATAGAAAAGAAGTAGATATAACTTCTCTTCAAAGGCTAGAGGCAGAGCTTGAAAGTGAAAATTCAATTTCGCACCTTCATATAGTTTTTTCCGCTCAGGATAGTAAAAAATTAAAAAAATATTTTGATTATGACAAAAGCTTCAAAAACTTTTTAATTATTGATCAAGAGTTTCTCTTGTATTTATGCTCTTCTAAAAAGAAAGACGTTCCGTTAAGACAGGCTCTCCAAGCTNTTCATATAGTTTTTTCCGCTCAGGATAGTAAAAAATTAAAAAAATATTTTGATTATGACAAAAGCTTCAAAAACTTTTTAATTATTGATCAAGAGTTTCTCTTGTATTTATGCTCTTCTAAAAAGAAAGACGTTCCGTTAAGACAGGCTCTCCACGCTTCAGTAAGCAACTTGGCAAATTCTTCGCCATTTGTTTCACAAGGCTATTGCCATCAAGCCAATAATATTTATGTTGGAAGAAAAGATACCTTACAGCAACTATTGACTAATCCGCAAGCTATGATTTGGGGAGGAAGAAGGATAGGTAAAACATCGGTACTGCATGCGCTTAAAAACTCATTGTTGAATAGAAAATACAAAGTTGCCTATGTTTATGTTGACATTCATGATGATAAAGATCCAGATTTGGCAATTGCAAAAAAAATATCTCAAACTTTGGAGTTAGGTGATATTAAAACAATAGCTTCTTTTGAAAAAAAAGTTAATACGTTAAGAAAGAGTGGTCATAAATTAGCTTTCCTAATTGATGAAGTGGATGAATATATAAAGAAAAGTCGCAAAGTTCATGGCTTGGAGTTTCCTCTAGCAACTGTTTTGAGGCAACTAGTTATGGATGACTCCGACAAACAAACCTATTTGGTATATTCTGGGTATCATCAATTATATTATGAAGCAAAGTTAGACAAGGAAAAAAAGAGGGTGGGACATCCTTTTATTAACATAACTCAGCAAATACCTATTAGAGACCTTACATACGATGATATAGCTGAGCTTTTAAGAACAGGGTTCGAAGATATGCTAGGGTTGCAGTTGCACCCTTCTGTTCCAAGGCTTATAGCTAAGCGGGCATCAAGACATCCAGCATTTGTTCAGCAATTTTGCCGTTGTTTATTAGAACATGTTTCCAAGCGAAGATCTCCTGGTAGTGTTGTCACAATTACTAAGGCTGATGTTGATGAGGTTTACAACACAAATATAAATCAAAGTGGTGGTGAACAAGCTTTTATAAATTACTTTAATGACACCCTTGGATACAACTTGTCTCATTTGGGACATGCTATTTTATTAGCATTTACAGATCCAGAACTTTATAAAACTGATTCAATTGATCCATTTATAGACAAGCAGGAAATTTTGTCTTTACTTAATCAATGGTGTGAAGTTATTCAGATTCAACAATTAGATTTAAAGCATTTTGAGCAAACTATAGAATTGCTTCAAATGACAAATATGTTGACTGAAGATCAAAAGATTCATGGTAGATATCGAGCTACTTACCCCACACATTTAGATATACTGAAACGCTTAGATAAAATAAATAAAACAGCAATTGAAGATTCTCTCAAAGCTTATGACGATATAGAAAGAGAAAAAGGAATACTTCTATAATGGATAATCAATGGCTTCAAAAAGTTA
Source organism: Pseudoalteromonas shioyasakiensis (assembly GCF_022398475.1). Classification (GTDB taxonomy): domain Bacteria; phylum Pseudomonadota; class Gammaproteobacteria; order Enterobacterales; family Alteromonadaceae; genus Pseudoalteromonas. The sequence goes on from NZ_JAKEVM010000246.1 coordinate 2,820, forward strand.
ATGCTGACAACAAGGGAATTTGGGGAGTCTTAACCCAACGTTTTTCAACTAGAGGAGCGGATTGCCTTTACAAAGTAACTCAGCGTGATTTTCATAAAGAAATTCTAGATATCAGTATCGATCATGATACTAATGAGCTCATAATAAAATTTGAAGAAAAATGCTTTAATTATTCTACATATGATGACTTGATTTACGATATAAAATCGGTAGCAGATGAATTTAAAAAAAATAAAATAAGATTAATCTTTAGAGACTTTCATATTGCTAATGATGAGCAAAGATATAATTTACTCAAAAAGTCTAGGGCATTGCATGAATCCTGTTCCGGAGTATCACTACAGTTCATATTTTGTGGTGAATGGAGTTATTTTGAATATAAAAATTATTTTGAGAATTCGGATAAAAGGACTATTTCTCCTTCAGCGGAATATAAGAATATTGTTGAAGTACCTCAAGTTGAGTGTCCAGAAATAGAAAAGCTCCTTTTTGATCAACGTCTCATTTCATCAAACCCATCATATGCAGAAAAAGTTCTAATCGAATATTTGCGAGAGTCCACAGATGGAAACGAGTTTTTACTTGGGCAAGTAATAGAAGCATTAACTTTAGAAGACGGTAATATTGTTGAGAATGCCGAAAGAGTCATTTCAGAACTATCCTCTTCGAATAAGGTAATTGAATATGTTACTAATGTCACAAACCAACTCTCTGACGAAGAAAGATTAGAAATAAACAAGTTATTATTTGCTCACAAACTTATTAGACCAGGGGATTGCAGGCACTCTGAAAAATTATGGATATTTGGTTTGGTGAAAAAAGAAAAAGTAGGTAGCAACAAACAACTGATTTCAATATCAAATAAAATCTTTGATAAGGCTTTAAGAAATATTAACACCATCATTGATAAGAAGGTGTGTATGCCCCCAGAAAATGTTTGTTTTAATTTAAATGTGATAGCTAGAGAGGTATTTAAAAAAGTAGCTGCTATTGAAAACCTACTAAGAAATATAGCAGTTTCAGTCTGGTATGAGGAATTCGGTGAAAATTGGAAAAAGCAATTAAATAGGGCTAAAACACCTTTTAAACAAAACACTGAAACTATAGAGTTAATTTCTTTGGTTTTGCAATGTGTAAGGGATGAATTTCCTCACTTGGATAACAACGATAAAAGTGAACTTTCTAATTCTAAAGAACCTCACACTATTCAAAGGAGTAGCAATACAACAGTTCTTGAATCAGCTAATGATTGGATGACTCGAGTGAGACAGGATTCTAACATAGAACTAAGTGAAGCTAACATTATGCACTTTCTTACTTCGGAGTCCTTAAAATCAGTTTATACAAATAAAAATAGTCATTTGCATGGAGATAAAAAACTTTTTAAAAATAAAAATGAATTACAAATAATTCTAGAGTCATTC
>NZ_JAKEVM010000247.1 GCF_022398475.1 Pseudoalteromonas shioyasakiensis
GCAACGCTTAACGCGAAATCAGTTCACCTTGCGCAAAGGACTCGTAAGCGCTACGCGCTTTGTCGAGAATCCTTTCCACGCCTTTTGCTTGGTGACAATAGCGTTTTGGACCCACCTGACCCCATGCCGAACTCAGTAGTGAAACGAAACAGCGCCGATGATAGTGTAGCAGCTGCTATGTGAAAGTAGGTCATCGCCAGGCTCCAAATAAGAGAAAGCCCGATTCGAAAGAGTCGGGCTTTTTTGCGTTTGGAGCTATCAGCTATCAGCTGTCAGCCGTCAGTTGAACTGTGGGGTTGTTTAGTGCAGAGTCACCCTCAGCAACAAACCCCGTAGGAGGCACTTCAGTGCCGAATCAGACCATAACAAACACATTCACGGCTAAAGCCATTCCTACGTGATGAGAAGGTTAGACGTTAGATATTAGATGTCAGTTGATCTACCGGGTTGAGTCACCCTCAGCAACAAAACCTCGTAGGAGGCACTTCAGTGCTGAATCTAGACCATAACAAACACATTCACGGCTAAAGCCATTGCATATCTCAGATGTCAGCTAAGCGGTGGGGTTGTCCTGTACAGAGTCACCCTCAGCAACAAAACCCCGTAGGAGGTACTTCAGTGCCGAATTCAGAGCATAACAAACACATTCATGGCTAAAGCTATTCCTACGAGGTGCGTATCTTAGACGTCAGATACTAGATGTCAGTTGATCTACCAGGTTGAGTCACCCTCAGCAACAAACCCTGTAGGAGGCACTTCAGTGCTGAATCTAGACCATAACAAACACATTCACGGCTAAAGCCATTCCTATAAGTACAATTTCCCTAGAGCCTAGAGCCCCCGGCAGAGGTAGACGCAGCACCAAACACCTCCACCGCGCGGCTGATAGCTGACGGCTGAAAGCTGATAGCTCTGTGATTTGTTTGGTTTCGCTCCGCTCTACCCAACCTACGCCAGACCCTAAACTTTCCCCTCGCTAACTTTACTCTTTCTAACTTATACCCCAAAAACAAAAACGCCAGCATTTAGCTGGCGTTTTCTAATCTGAAGGTAAGCTTGTTATTAAGCTTTTGGACCTGCTGATTTGATTGCTTCTGAAACATCGTATTTAGCGAAGTTTTCAGTGAAGTCAGAAGCTAGTTTGTTCGCGTATTCTGCGTACTTCTCTTTATCTTCCCATGTGTTGATTGGGTTAAGAAGTTGGCTGTCTACACCAGGAACTGAAACTGGTACATCTAGGTTAAGTACGTCGATGTGTTGAGTTTCAACATCTGCCAGTTTACCTGACACGATTGCATCAACTACAGCACGAGTTGTTGGGATATCGAAGCGTTGACCAGTACCGTAAGGGCCACCTGTCCAACCTGTGTTAACTAGGTATACTTTAGCGCCGAATTCACGTACACGCTTCATTAGAAGCTCTGCATAAACGCCTGCAGGACGTGGGAAGAACGGAGCACCGAAACATGTTGAGAATGTAGACTCGATGTCGCTTGTTGAACCGATTTCAGTTGAACCTACTTTTGCTGTGTAACCGCTTAAGAAGTGGTATGCAGCAGCTTCTTCAGTTAGTACTGAAACTGGTGGTAATACACCGCTCACGTCACATGTTAGGAATACAACCGCTTTTGGCTCGCCAGCACGGTTTTCTACTTTACGTTTTTCAACGTGCTCTAGCGGGTAAGCTGCGCGGCTATTTTGTGTCAGGCTTGTATCATGGAAATCTGGAACACGGTTTTCGTCAAGTACCACGTTTTCTAAGATTGTACCGAAGCGAATTGCATTCCAAATAACTGGTTCGTTCTTTTGTGAAAGGTCGATACATTTAGCGTAACAACCACCTTCGATATTAAATACGCTACCAGGTGCCCAACCGTGCTCGTCATCACCAATAAGGAAACGAGTAGGATCTGCAGATAATGTTGTTTTACCTGTACCAGATAGACCGAAGAATAACGCAGTGTCGCCTGCTTCACCTACGTTTGCAGAGCAGTGCATTGGTAATACACCTTTTGCAGGAAGCAGGAAGTTTTGTACAGAGAACATTGATTTCTTCATTTCGCCTGCGTAGCGCATACCAGCTAGTAGTACTTTACGTTGTGCGAAGTTAATGATTACAGTGCCGTCACTGTTAGTGCCATCACGCTCTGGGTCACATACAAATGAAGGTACATTCATTACCTGCCACTCAGGGAAGTCAGCAGTATTGTATGTTTGAGGTTCGATAAACATGTTTTTGGCAAAAATATGATGCCATGCAGTTTCTGTTGTAACTACAACTGGTAAATAGTGCTCAGGATCAGCGCCAACTTCTAGGTGAGAGATGAAGTGGTCGTTGCTTTTCACGTGTTCTTCTACACGGGCCCATAACGCATCAAACTTGTCTGCATCGAATGGGCGGTTTACGTTGCCCCATTGGATTTCGTTTTCAGTGCTTGGCTCTTGAACAATAAAACGATCTTTTGGAGAGCGGCCAGTGCGTACACCGGTTTTAGCAACAAAAGCACCATTAGCGGCTAGAGTCCCTTCGCCACGACGAATAGCGTGTTCGACAAGTTCAGCTGCTGTAAGATCAACAAAACTAGTAGCGTTTGCAGTCATGTTTATACCTAAATTGTGAGAGATTGAACGGGATAGCTCTGGGGTTCTTAGTTTTCCCTTTTGCTAAAATAATAGTAACAGAAGGATTAGGGATATTCGAGTGTCTGAAGGGCTTAAAAAGGCATATATTTGGCAAAAAACATGAATAATTTCAATGATACCGGTGTCATAAAATGACGCTTTTTCATGACACCGGTATCATTAGTTT
>NZ_JAKEVM010000248.1 GCF_022398475.1 Pseudoalteromonas shioyasakiensis
CACTAATTGCGTGCTGGCTGTATGAAAAGCAGATAAACACAAAGACAAAAAAGAAATGCCGAGTATACAAAAAATATCCTTACTTTTTTGGAAGAGTCATAATCTAAAATGAGTACAAAAAGATACTAGCACAGTGCAATAGCCACTGACATAATTGAAATGTTAAAATTAGTACGCGTTAAACAATTATTTTCGCTACAATAGCGGATAATACCTAGATTTATAATGAATGAGCGACTAAATGCACTTCCCTGATGACGAAAACGGTCAATTATTAGCTGAAATTGCTGACGCTGGTGTCGATTTAACCAGTATGCAAACTATCGATTTCTATATTCTTTTTGAACAAAAGCCTGAAGCAGAAAAATTTGCTGAAGCAATTACAAGTGATGAACTTGCCCCTTCAACAGAGTTAGCCAAATGCCCAGATACAGGGGTGTGGGAAGTAATTACTCGTGTGAAGATGGTGCCAGATCACACCTTACTTAGCCAAACAGAACAATACTTAGAAAGCATTGCTAATAGCCATAATGGTTATGGCGATGGTTGGGGGTTGATGGCCGAAGAAGAATAAGCCATTCCCACAATCTCGTAAGGGGGTCAATTTAATTGATTCGCCTTACGAAAATTGCCCTGATAATCAAATAGCTTTTCAGCCACTTTCCAACCATATTTTTTATTTTTACGCGCAATTACAAAGTCGGGTGCAAGCAGTTGCTGTTGTAAATTGACAACCTGTTCCGCGCTTTGCCATTCCATTGGGGTAAAACCAAGTGCTGCTCGCTTACCAAACTGCTTATTAAAAATAAATCGTCCGGTGTCATTTGCTAAGTTAAATACCTCATCGCAACTGGCTCCATCTTCATCATAATAGCTAATTTTAAGTAAACCTTTTGCGAGCACTTGAGCTGACAAACCACTACACCTTAATACCAAAGCATCTTTTAAATTTAGTGCTTCTCGTAGTTTATCATCAGGGTCTGCCATCATGGCACCACAGGACTGACACTGCCTTGCAGCAATATCATTTTGTTCACCACACTGCTCACATTCTTTAAATCGAAAACGATAATCGCACTGTACTTGTTCTTCACCATCGTCCAGCAAGCCTTGGCAACGCCTACCAAAATGCTCAACCACTTTGCCTTCGCTGTCTGTTTTACCCCAAAAAATATTCGCAAATCCACAGCCTGGACACAGCACTTGAACAGGCTCATTATCACTTTGCGCTTTTTTACTGCCGACCTCTGGGTAGAACAAATCAAAGCCGTTACCTGCATAATTAATCACTAAGCAGTCTTTTTTTCCTTCGCTTAAACGAAGGCCTCGACCAACAATCTGTTGGTATAAACTGACTGACTCGGTGGGACGTAAAATCGCAATATAATCGACATGAGGCGCATCAAAGCCCGTCGTGAGTACAGATACATTTACTAAATACTTTATTTTTTTTGCTTTAAATTGATTAATAATTCGGTCACGCTCGTCATTATCAGTATCACCCGTGATAAGTGCCGTACTATCCTCAGGTAAGTAACTGGTAATTTCTTTGGCATGCATTACGGTTGCTGCGAAGATCATCACGCCATGACGCTGTTCACTGTATTCTATAACTTGCTTGATAATCGCTTTTGTTGCGCGTGTATTATCTTTCAATAACGCATTCATATTCTCAATACTATACCGACCAAATGAATCACTCGGTAATGATGAAAAGTCATAATGGCTAATGGCTGCATCGACTTCATGGGGCGGCGTTAAATAGCCGTTCTTGATCATATAGCGCAGTGGTAACTCAAAAATACACTTTTTAAACGGTGCATCTTTATCACCTCTAACAAAACCATGATAGTGATGATGGTAAACCCAACCCATCCCCATACGAAATGGTGTTGCGGTTAAGCCAAGTACTTTAAGATTGGGATTTTGTTTTTTTAGACTCGCTATCACCAGCCCGTACTGGCTTTGTTCATCACCGCTTACACGGTGGCATTCATCAATGATCAACAAAGAGTAAGCATCAGTGAGCTTTTCTGTATTGCGTGCCAGTGATTGCACACTCGCAAAGGTGACTTGCTCTGTTAAAGACTTTTGCTTTAACCCCGCAGAAAAAATACTCGCCTTAAAACCAAAGCTAATATATTTCTCGGCGTTTTGCTCTACTAACTCTTTAACATGCGCGAGCACCATAATCTTTTGTTTAGCAATGCGCGCAAGTTCAGCAATAACAAGGCTTTTTCCAGCCCCTGTTGGTAAAACAATCAGTGCGGCGTCATCTGTTTGTCGAAAGTGAGCAACCGTGCGTGCTACGGCCTCTTGTTGGTAGGGTCTAAGTACGTACTTCATGTTATCGGACTATAATCGACATAAAAAAGGGAAGCATACGCTTCCCTTGATATTCTTTAAAGCAAAAATTAAGCGAGGTGTTTTGTTAAATCGACACCTTGGAATGCTTTAGGACGTTTGCCACGGCCTGTCCATTCAACAATTTCGCCATTAAATTCGATGCGGTACTTTGGTTTTACCTTAGTACGCTTATCTGTTGAAGCAACATCTTGTAAATCTTCTAATGTAAGTCCTTTTTCTTTTAGTAGATCGAGTACTTCTTTTTTAGCTTCTTGCTGTTGAGTATATTTCTCGATTGCTGTGTCAATTAGCTGTTTTGCTTTTTCTAATTCAGATAATGACGCAGATTTCACAAAAGATCGGATTTCTTTCATTGAGAGCTCTCTTAAGTATTAAAAGTTAAGTTAAATGTTCAACAGTAGCTAGTATATGTGGATTTAATGAAATAATCTATTC
>NZ_JAKEVM010000249.1 GCF_022398475.1 Pseudoalteromonas shioyasakiensis
GCTAGGAATTAAGCATGTTATTTTGCCCCAAAAAGACGTTTAATAATGTTATCGGACAAAATTAGGCTCTTACTCTAAAAAGCGGGAATAAATTTAACAGGCCCGTAAAAAATACCTCAGCAAACCAAAGAGCTTTGTCTTTATCCAATGTAAATCTTTTAGCTACATCTCCTCCAGCGCCACTATAACCAATTTCTACAACGTAATATTCTTTCATATTTACCCTCTTATTTTAGATTAATTACTTTTTTACTATTGAACCACAAAGTTGGCCATCACGCTCAGAGTAAGAAAATTTAAAATATTGAAACTCAGTAGATACCACTTTTATATTCTCAAGTTCAGCTGAGTAAGTGTCATTCAATAGTTTTTCCTCTCCACTTATAGTGTTTAAGGCCGTATACGTAGTAAACAAATCCACTTTTATTTGCTTTTCGATTGCAGCTCTATCATATGATAATGGATAACATGCAGTATTATCCCCATGGATAATTGCTGTAGCTTCGCTTGATAAGCACGCTAAGATTATTGATATTAGTGCTGTACTATTTTGCATTGAAAGTCTTCCACATCGAGCATTTAAATCTAAGGCTAACACACTCTTTAAATCACGCTATTTTCCAGAATTAAATAATTTAACTGGGCCGAAACAGACAGTTCCTTGCTTTGAGCTCAATAGAATCAATATCAAAGTAATAATTAAGGGAGTGTAAAATTCAAGCGGCAAAGTCATACCGTATCGAAAGTATGAATTCAAGCTGCAACTTACAATAGATAATGAAATACAAAGTGAAATGTAAAATAACCCCCGTACTGGGCTTTGCTTTTTTTTAATGAGTAACATTTGAACCTCCAATTATCATCACTCAATGATAAATTTCAATGGAACATATTAAGTTTATTTTTAATTAAAATTTCACTTTTTTAAGCCAAATAGATTTGAAAGTGTAAGCTTGCTGAAAAAAGACTGCCAGAAATTATAACTTTAATGAAGCTAATGGCGTTTTTAGTACTATTTTCGCCACACTATGACTCCTTCTCATCTAAACAGATGTAAATTTTTCTCCTCAAATACGCAGGCAAAAGATAACAGTTGGTCATATAAAAGCAATAATAAAGGACTATTGCTGGTAAACTCTCAGTACATTATTATTAAATTCGATGTAGTAGTTAGAGTTGGATGTTTGTATGGGAGCTTCGCCTATAGCCTTAATGAGCTTATTATTCTGCTTCATATTTTGGGTGATTTCTTTAGCTGTATTCTTAAAGCGTGAATTTATTCGTTCTCTTGCAATAGCGCAGCGCGTCAGAAAGTTGGTTCAAGAGTCGATTCAACTGGAGGTCTACATGAAAGGACTGCCAGTTAATGATGAGCGTTCTGCTGTCTTCCGTAGAATTCAAGAAATTAAAGCTGAACTTGCTGGAATAGAAGGCTTTCCTCAAAAGAGTAGTATTACCCCAGCCTATGCATCCAAGATAGAGCTCAAAAATGTTGTTAATTTAGCCAGCTACAAACGCAGAGCTTAATATGGAACATATAAATGCATTTGTAGTTTCTTATAACAAGTTATTTACTGCAGGAGCTAGTGACTTCTTTTTTAAATACTTGATGAGCTTTTCAGGCTTACTTTTTATGGTTTTCTGCCTAACTATCATTAAAGCCTACTTCAAAAAAACATCATTCTCACACATGTGTTTAGTAACATTCGTTACAATATCCTATTTATCAACTGATTACTTAATGGCTCTAGAGTACTTAAGAGAAGGGGGTGGTTTTATAGATGGTATAGTCAATATGTATTTGATGTTCTCTCTTTTTGATAGCATTACAGCGCTTATCATTGCCTTACTATTTCCTTTTATAAGAAAGGGTAAAGGATACTCAGATGGTTCAGTAATCACAATGTGTATCTTTTTGATAAATTCAGTCTTGCACCTAATTTTGATGTTAAATTATATTACGCAAAATTCCCTTAACCCTTTTTTAGGCTTTTTTTACTCTATTACTGTAAATATAAACGACTTGATATTACTTAGTGCATTTCTAGCACCAACTTTTATTACTAAAGTAAAACTTCTTTTTACGGAAAAATTGCTTTTACGCCAGTCGGATTAAAAATGGCCAAGGTCTTTCTGGCCATTCTCTTGCTAATTTGATTTTGCCTAGGCTGATTTGGAGGGTTTGGCTTTAATTGTTAAAGCACCTTCTAATGACGTTTTAATCTTCTTAGTAATTGTTGGAACAAAAGTAGGGTCAATAATTCCGTAATCAGCACTTTCTTCTAACGAACTTGCAACTACTTTATTTACAGTTTCAAGAAGTTCTTCAGGTCTAACATCTTCTAGACTTGTGTTTTCATTTATGTTCAGAAGAAGGTAGTCTAGGCTTACATTTTTTTTAATCGCAGTAGTTAAAATAAAATCCCATGGCATAGAAGGGCGGCTCAACCACATTTTCATAGTGCTCGCATTATGCCCTAAAGCTCGACGTCCATTCTCATCTTCAATTTCATGTAGCTCATCAACACCCCACACCTGTTTGCATCGTTCTAAAACTTGCGAGACGTATTTTTTCTTTGAGTCATCATCTAGATTTTTAAAGTATGTATCAGCCATGTTTGGTTGTTCTTATAAGATCACTAGCTTATATTCTAACAAAAAAAGATAAATTTAAAATGAACAAATAAAATCATGTTGTTCCTTGTCACATCTTGTTATGTAATAAAATCCTATAT
>NZ_JAKEVM010000025.1 GCF_022398475.1 Pseudoalteromonas shioyasakiensis
CTTATATACATAGCTCTATAAATAGAATTTTTTAATGAAAAACATTTCTACCGATAGTTTACGTACTTTAGTCACTGTTGTTGAAGTTGGCGGATTTGCCAAAGCAGGTGAATTATTGGGGCTATCGCAACCGGCTGTGAGCTTACAAATAAAGCGCCTTGAAGATATGCTGGGCCATAAGCTGTTTAAAAAGCAAGGCCAGCGCCAAGTGCTTAATCAATACGGCGAATTGCTTATGCCATTAGCTAAGCAAATGCTGCAACAAAACGATGCCATTTTGCAGCAGTTCACCAGCGAAAACGTGACCGGTAAAGTGCGCTTGGGGATCCCCAGTGAATTTGCCGCACGTATTTTACCTTCAATTATTGGTGACTTCGTAGCCCTCTACCCTGACGTATCGCTTGAAGTGCGCTCTCGTTTGAGTAAGCATTTGTTGTCGGTCTCGCGCCAAGATCAATTCGATTTAGTATTGGCATTAAACGAAGAGCTAGAATCTGCCAAGTTCCCTATTTTTATGCAAGACCAACTAGTATGGGTGGGTGATTTAAACCTTGCACAAAACGATGTGGTAACGCTTGTAACCGCCCCAGAGGGATGTATTTATCGCCGCCGCGCAATTGAAGCACTACAAAGTGCGGGTATTAAATACCGCATTGCTTACAGTAATGCCGACTTAACAGGCCTAACTGCGGCATTAAAAGAAGGCTTAGGCATTACAGTGCTTGCAAAAAGCACCGTACCGAATGAGCTTAACTACCAAATACAAACCAAAGATCTCCCCGAGCTTGGTCAAATAGGTATTAGTTTAATTAAACGCACCGACGACCCCGGTACCGCCGTAGACAAACTCGCCGAGTTCATCGCCCTTCGTTTAACGTAGGTTTGAGTTAGCGAGTTTCGAGTTTCGAGTTTCGAGTTTCGAGTTTCGAGTTTCGAGTTTCGAGTTTCGAGTTTCGAGTTTCGAGTTTCGAGTTTCGAGTTTTCAAAATTGTAGCAGCGATTTTATATCGCGTAGTAAATGAAATATGTAGTCGTTCTGCTTACATGACACGTTTTAAATAGATCATCGCGCGAAATAAATTTCACGCCTACGGTGCTAGGTGCTAGGTGCTAGGTGCTAGGTGCTAGGTGCTAGGTGCTAGGTGCTAGGTGCTAACAGCATAGTGTTGGTTTCGAATTGGTAAAGGGAGCTCCCTACCAAATCGACTTTTTTCGGCGTTAAAACGCCTCCTACAACTCGCATCTCGCAAACTTTCCCCTTTACTCTTTCTAACTCGCTAACTTATTTTTATCTGACTTCTGACGACTAATATCTAATATTTCCTATGTGTTAGGTTTCGCTCCGCTCTTCCCAATCTACGAGTTAATGAATCAAGCACTGTAGGTCGTCATTTATGGCGACACATAATCGCTAACATTGACGGGCTAAAGCCCGACCTACGACTCACCCGTTGATTTAAGAAATATCGCGCGAAATAAATTTCACGCCTACGGGTACGCATTTCAATTTAACTATGTGCTGACACAATCCAATCTAACTTCTAACCACTGATATCTAATATCTCCATTTTTTCGGCGTTAAAACGCCTCCTACAACTCGCATCTCGTATCTCGCAAACTTTCCCCTTTACTCTTTCTAACTCGCTAACTTTCAATCTGATAGCTGACGGCTGAAAGCTGATTGCTCCGCCTTGTTAAGTTTTACTTAACACCACTCAAAACCCCAGACTGGTGTTACAATACTACTATATTCATTATATTTGATTTATTTCATAAACTTACAGTTCAGACCTGTTTTATTACAAATAGGATTGATTCGCATTTTTTTACATGTTTTAATTGCGCCGGTTAAAAAAATCTAAACATATACAGGACACACAATGACACCTAAGTTTATTGTTTCTACGCTTTCGACTGCGGTCGCTTTATCTTTAAGCGCTAATGCTTTTGCAAAAGATGTAACTAAAGAAGAGAAAAACTTCGAGCAAATCACTGTAATTGGCTCTGCATCTGCAATTAACGATATTCCTGGCTCTGCTACCTTTATTGATGAACAAGAACTAGAAAAGTTTGAATATACTGATATCTCTCGTGTTTTAAGTGCTGTACCGGGTGTATATGTACAAGAAGAAGACGGCTACGGCCTTCGTCCTAACATCGGTATGCGTGGTACGGGTACGGGTCGTAACGACAAAATCTCAGTAATGGAAGATGGTGTACTTGTAGCACCAGCACCTTACTCAGCGCCTTCTGCTTACTACTTCCCTACTATGGGTCGTATGGAGTCAATCGAAGTACTTAAAGGTGCAGCTTCTGTTAAGTATGGCCCACGTACAACAGGCGGTGTTTTAAACTTAGTTTCTCGTAGCTTACCAACTGAAGGGTCTAAAGGTTTACTTAACGCTGAGCTTGGTAGCGACGGTTTCTACAAAGGTCATGCTTACTTCGGTAAAAAGAAAAACAATGCTGCGGGCCTTGTAGAAGTATTTACTTACGGTGCAGATGGCTTTAAAGATTTACCAGTAGGTAGCGACAACACAGGCTTTGAAAAGAACGATTTCTTATTAAAGTTTGGCTTTGACTTTGGTGATAACGAAGCACACAGCCTAGAAATGAAGTTAAAGTACTCAGACGAGCGCTCTGACGAAACGTACATGGGTTTAACTGACGCTGATTACAAAGAAAACCCTTACCGTCGTTATGCTGCATCGCAAAACGATGAAATGAACACACAACACAATGCATACCAAATCAACTATGCATACCGCTTTGGTAAAGGTTACGAGCTACTTGCTACAGCTTACCTGAACGATTTCCACCGTAACTGGTATAAAGCAAGCAAAGTAAGCAGCAGCTACCTTGAGCAATACAGCGAGTTTGAAGCAAACCCAACGAGCGAAGGTATTGAAGGTGTTGGCGTAAAAGCGAATAACCGTGATTACCAAGCGAAAGGCTTACAAACTGAATTCCATATCCCTGCGGGCAACCACTACATCACAGTTGGTGCACGTTACCACGAAGATGAAATGGATCGTTTCCAATGGGAAGACAAGTACACGCTTAACCAAGACCTATCAATGACGCTTACAGAAAAAGGCGTTCCAGGTTCAAACAGCAACCGTTTAGATAGCGCTGAAGCAACTACCCTATTCATTCAAGATGAGTGGTCACTTGATGCATTAGTTATTAGCGCAGGTCTTCGCTACGAAGACATCACAATCAAACGAGTTGAATGGGCTAAGTCTGATCCAAGTCGTGAAAATGGTTTAACAAAAGATATCAGCAACGACACTGAGATCTTAGTACCATCACTAGGTGCCACTTACACAGTAAGCGACAACCTAACGCTTCTTGCTGGTATTCAAAAAGGTTACGCTCCAGCGGCACCTGGTAATGCGGATCAAGAAGAAGAAGAGAGTGTTAACATTGAACTAGGTGGTCGTTACGATTACGCAGGCATTCAAGGTGAAGTAATTTACTTTAACTCTGACTACACAAACATGCACGGTAACTGTACTGCAGCTGTAGGCTGTAGCGATGACAATATTGGCGACCAATACAACTACGGTGAAGTATCTGTGTCTGGTTTTGAGCTAAGCGCAGGTAAAGTATTTGCTACTAACGCAGCCTCGTTCCCAGTTCGCTTAACTTACACTTACACTGATTCACAGTTCGACAATGCGTTTGAATCAGATCTTTGGGGTAGCGTAGAAAAAGGCGATGCAATGCCATACGTGCCTGAAAACCAATTAGCGCTTTCAGTGGGTGCTGAGTTCTCAAGCTTCGTATTCGATACGCAAATGCGTTATGTGTCTGATGCACACGCAGACTTAACAGACTCAGGTCGCAATGCAATCGACAGCCGCGTTGTATGGGATTTAGCAGCTAAATACCTAATCGACGACAAACAAAAAGTATACCTAACAGTAGATAACCTGTTTGACAAAACCTACGTTGCAAACCGTGCAAACGGCGGTATTCAACCAGGTAAACCACGTACCCTACAACTAGGTTACAGCTACTCGTTCTAATAAAATGACTTAGCGAAATATCAAAAGCCGTGTGATGATAATCCCACGGCTTTTTTGTGGATGAGAGTTGCGAGTTTTCAAAATTGTAGCTGCGATTTTATATCGCGTAGTAAATGAAATATGTAGTCGTTCTGCTTACATGACACGTTTTAAATAGATCATCGCGCGAAATAAATTTCACGCCTACGGTGCTAGGTGCTAGGTGCTAGGTGCTAGGTGCTAGGTGCTAGGTGCTAGGTGCTTGGCGCTAACAGCATAGTGTTGGTTTTAGATTCGTAAAGAGGGCTCCCTACCCAATCGACTTTTTTCGGCGTTAAAACGCCTCCTACAACTCGCATCTCGCAAACTTTCCCCTTTACTCTTTACCCTTGTAACTCGCTAACTTTTACCCACAAAAAAGCCGCAGTGATGGGCGTACCGCGGCTTTGCCTAACTTGAAATAATCTACTGGGTTATTTCCAGCTTCTCATCTTATGGCCTTTTAAGGCGTAAAATAAAATGAATACATAACTTGGGATCATCACAATGTAAGCGCCTTGTGCGCCTAGGCCTGCTACGTTTCCTAAACCGATTAATAATGGGCCTAGTGCACCACCAGCAATACCCATGATCAATAACCCTGATGCAGTGCCTGTTAAGCGACCTAAGCCAGCTAAAGCTAGTGGCCAAATTGCAGGCCAAACCATGGCATTAGCAAAGCCTAATAACGCAATGCATAACAATGGGTCTGGTAATTGTGGGCCACCAAATGGCACTAATAATAGGTTTGAAATAATAAACGAGTCATTGCTACCAAGTACCACTAATAACACGGTGATAATGCCGGCAATACCCGACATTAATAACGCTGTTTGTTGGCTCATAAAGCGTGGAATAGTCAAAATACCAATTGCGTAACCAATCAACATACACGCCATGGTGTAAGAGGTCATAACTGAGTAATCAGCAACGCCAATTTGTAATGCGTACGAGCCAATGGTGTCTGCTGCAATCACTTCAACAGCAACGTATAAAGCAATACCCACTACACCTAAAACTAAGTGAGGGTGTGCTAGGGTTTCTTTAATTTCGCCTTTGCCGTTTGATGTTTCGTCTTCATCAAATACTAAATCAGGTAATGGTGCAAATTTCGCAAAAGCAGCAAATAACATGATTAACGCAGCAATCAACACATAAGGCATGATAAGGCTATTTGCCATAATGTCTTTTTGCTCTTGTGATAATTTACCTGCGCCATCAACAACACCGCTTACAACTACAGCGGCAAAAATAACAGGCACAATAACACCCGCAAATTTGTTTAATAAGCCCATGATACACACGCGCACAGCGGCTGATTTTTCAGAGCCCATTTTAACCACGTATGGGTTAACAGCGGTTTGTAGCACGGTTTGTCCTACACCAATCATTAACTGTGCGAACAAGAAAATTTCGATCATTTGCAGTTTTGCAGCGGGAATATACATCAGCGCCGATAAAGCCATAATCGCACAGCCAATCGCCATACCATTCTTATAACCAACGCGTTTGATCAGCATAGCCGATGGGATACCGGCAACTGTTACCGCAATATAAAAAGAAGAGATGATAAACGAAGCTTGTAACGGCGAAAGCTCAAGCATTTGCTGCAAAAATGGTGTAATTGCACCATTAAGCCACGTTATACACCCTAAGATAAAAAACATTGAGCCGGCCAATACCATTGGCAGCCAGATGCTTTGTTTTGTGTTGTTGTCACACTCAACCGTTGCTTCCATAATTGTTCTCTTAGTTTAATTATTTTTATTTGGTTGGAATCTAGTATACAACTCAACAGAGCTGTTTAATTTCCATACCAATCACAAAAATTTAATCATACACTAACAAAAATGACAGCGCTATCATTTTGCGTTCATATAAGTGCAAAAAAGCCGCAGCTAATTGCTTAGCTGCGGCTTAAACTAAATAGTAACAACTAGTTAGGTGTTATTTACCGATTGCTTCTTTTGCGAACAAATGTTTAATTGGGCCAAGGTTGTCTACAAGGCTTAAACCAACACCACGTACAAGCTTTTTCAGTGGGTTAGCACCTGCAAATAACTCTTTTAAGCCTTGCATCATAGCTATGTGCTTTTGCGCATCAAGCTTACGAGTACGTTCATAATCACGCAGCGTGCGTGCACTTGCAAACTCGCCTTGCTCATTACTTAATAGCTCAATTAAATAAGCGGCGTCTTTTAGGCCAAGGTTCATACCTAAACCAGCTAATGGGTGAATGGTATGCGCTGCGTCGCCCATTAATACTACTTTGCCCGACACCCACTGCTGGGCATAACGCATCTTAAGTGGAAACGCCATGCGCTCACTCTGCACTTCACATAAACCACATTGGCCATCGAGGGCTGCCATAACCGCTTTATTAAAGTTGTTATCATCAAGCGCTAAAAGTGTGTCGCAATGCTCTGGGCTTGTTGACCAAACAATTGAGTGCGTATGGTTATCTGGCAAGGGTAAAAACGCCAGCGGCCCGGTTGGCAAAAACACTTGGCGTGCTGTGTTGTTATGCTCATCAGCGGTTTTAACCGTGGCAACAATAGCGTGATGGTCATAATCTTTAAAAGTAATTGGCATATTGAACTGCTTACGAATAGCCGAGTTAGCCCCATCAGCCGCTACTAATAATTTAGCAATCACAGGCTCGCCGCTTTCAAGAGTAATAAACACATCAGAGTCAGTTTGATGAATTTGCTGATAGCGGGTTTCGAACAGTAAAGTAGCATTACTTTGTTTTTCAAGTTCGCTAATTAAAGCGTAGCGAATAATATCGTTTTCGACGATATGACCCAGCTGCGGCAAATCGAGATCGTTATGATCAAAATGAATTTTACCAAAGCTGTCTTGATCACGTACATCCATCGAGGTATACGGTGTAGCACGTTGTTTAATGATCTCTGGCCATACATTTAAAGACTCGAATAAGCCCTGACTAGCTAAGCTCAATGCGCTCACGCGAAGTGCGTAATCATCACCCGGTAAGGTTTGATTTTTACTCGCATCAATCACCACAACGCTGATATCTGCTTTTGCTAAACCAAGTGCTAGCGTAAGGCCAACACAGCCACCACCGACAATACAAACTTGTGCTTGTTTCATATCCGTTTACCTTGCTTAACCTGACCCATAAGCTGTTTTGCCAGCGGGGTTTTTAACGAGGAGAATAAATCCATTGAGAAAAGGCCAATGCTGCGACCAAGCGCGAGCAATCGTGATGAGTTAGAGAACAAACGCACTAAGCTGTCTGTGAGTGTCATCACGGTAGTAATATCTTTACTGCGAGTTTGGCTGTAATAACGGGTAAAGGCGTAATCACCAAGGTCGCTTCGGTTTGCCATATCACACAATAATTGCACATCACGTAGGCCTAAATTAAAGCCCTGCCCTGCGATTGGGTGAATAGCGTGCCCTGCATTACCAATTAATACTGTACGGTGGCTGCTCAGTGATTCTGCTTTACCGTACACAAGCGGATAACTTGCACGCATACCCACTTTACTAAATGCGCCGCCGCAGTAACCAAATGCTTTTTGCAACTCAGCTAAAAAGGCATCGTCTTCAAGTGCCATATGGTGCTCAATTTGCTCAGGCTCCATGCACCACACCAGTGAATATCGGTTATTACTCATTGGCAACAGTGCCATTGGGCCGTGCTCAGTAAAACGCTCAAAGGCATGATGATGATGACCACCAGCCACTTCGATGTTAGCAATAATCGCCGCTTGCTGATAAGCGCGAGTATTAAACTCAATATTAGCCAATTTACGGCTTTGCGAATGAGCACCATCGGCAATCACCACAAGCTTTGCGCTTAACTGCTCGCCCGAGCTTAGCATGATGTTGGCAAAATCGCTTTGGTATTCAAGCTTGGCAACCGTATCAGGGCAAAACAAACTAACATCAGTACGAGTAAGTAGCTGATGAAGGCTGCGCCCAAATGGGTTCACTTCGACCACATAACCAAGGGCATCATGACCGTATTCTTGGCAATCAATATGCGTTTTACCAAAATGGCCACGGTCAGATACAGTGACTTTTTTAATCGCTGCCGCAAATGGTGCTTGGCAATCAAACGCATTGATTGATTTTAAGTACTGAACAGACTGCTGAGCCAGCGCAATGCTTCTATCATCAAAGCTTGGATGATAGTTTGCGCTCACTTCATTTGCTTCAATTACAGCGATTGATAACTGCTTATTGCTCTGTTTTAGGCCTAGGGCACAACTTGCACCTGCCATTCCACCGCCGATAATGACAACATCAAACTGCTTTGCCACGCTTGCTCCTAGCCTTTGTTTGCTTGCATCACTGCTTCAATGTCACTAATGGTTTTAGGAACCGAAATGGTCAGATTTTCATGGCCATCTTGAGTGACAAGTAAATTATCTTCGATACGAATACCGATGCCTTTATATTGCTCTGGTGCTTTTGCATCTTCGCTAATATATAAACCCGGTTCGATGGTGAGCACCATGCCCGGCTCAAATACGCGCTCTTTTTCATCAAGCTTATATTCGCCAACATCGTGTACGTCTAACCCTAACCAATGACCAAGGCCATGCATGTAAAATGCTTTGCAGGCTTGGTTTGCCATTAGCTCATCAAGCTCACCGGTTAAAATGCCTAAATCAATAAGCCCTTGCGTTAATACCGTTGAGGCCAGTTCATTCGCTTTCGATAAACTACCGCCTGGCTTTACTTGGCTGAATGCTGCTTCTTGAGCTGCTAATACAATGTTGTAAAGCGCTGCTTGAGGTTCGCTAAACTTGCCATTGATTGGGAAAGTACGTGTGATATCTGCCGCATAACCTTCAAGTTCACAGCCAGAGTCAATTAACACTAAATCGCCATCTTTTAGCTCAGCATCATTTTGTGTGTAGTGCAAAATGTTGGCGTTATCGCCACTGCCGACAATCGTGCCATAAGCAGGATGACGAGCACCATTCATTGCATAATGGTGATGAAGCTCTGCTTCTAATTGGTATTCAGTTGCGCCAGGTTTGGCAAACTGCATAGCGCGAATATGGCCTTGCGCACTAATTTCGCAAGCTGTACGCATAATGTTTAATTCTGCGTCAGATTTAAACAAACGCATTTCATGCACTAAACCACGAATATCTTTAATGGTATGTGGGGCTTTATAGCCCTTTTTAGATGCGCCGCGAAGTGTGTTTAATAAGTCCCAAACCTTTGCATCGAAATTTGCGTAAGTGCCTTGTGCATAAAATAAAATCTGCTGGCCGTTCACCAAATCTAATAATTGTTCATCTAGTTCACTAAGTGGGCAAGTTGCGTCGAATAAGTACTCAGATTTAGCTTTTTCGAAGCCAATTCTTCGGCCATGCCAAATTTCAGCTAGTTTATCTTTGTTACGGCAAGTCAGCGTACTTGGTGTATCGCTTGACGGGCACAGTACTAAAACCGCATCTGGTTCGTTAAACCCAGTTAGATAGAAAAAGTCACTGTCTTGACGAAATGCATATTCAGTATCACGGCTACGTGTTACTTCTCCAGCCGCAGGAATAATAGCCACGCTATTCTTATCCATCATCGCAAGTAAACGCTCGCGGCGGGCTTTAAATTCAGCTTTATCGATTGCAATAGACGACATGCTAAACCTCTGTAATTTGATTAGTGAAGGGTCTTCTTAGGGTTTTTATCTACAGGCTCTTTGCCTAATTCAGCAAAACATAAAAGCGCAGAAACACGTACATATTCAATCACTTCGTGGAGTGCTTGGCTGTCTTCTTCGGTCTCTTCAAACATGGTGTCTAGACGGGTAATTTCACTAAAATCGCTAATCACTTCTTTCACATCAGCAGATAACTTGCCGTAATCTTTTTGTTTTAAACCAAAACCAAGCATAAAACCCGATACCCAAGATACTAAGCCATTGGCTAAATCGATCAGTGTTTCGTCGTCGCTTGGTAAGAATAGGTCAAACTGAAATTCTTCATCGCTAAAGCTGGCAACGACCTGAGAATACACATCAGCAAAAAATGCTTTTAAATCTTTATTGAAGGCTAAGCCATCATTGAATACATCGCTTAATAAACCTAAGTATTCGTCGGCTTCGATATTGATGCCACAGGCTAATAAACCGCTGATCACACCATGGGCTTCGGCTGGTGCGACAAAAATTTCATTCTTTTCTAATAATAATTGGGCTTGTTGGTAATCAGGTAACGTGCTCATAACTTTTTCTTTGTTCGGCTAAGTAACGCCATGCTACCACTCGATAAATCGCAACTCCAATTAATTGTATGATTGAGGTCAAAAAGCAATCTGAAAAGTAAATAAGCAGTTAAAGGTGGGGAAAAACTACCCGAACGATCCGCTTTTTTTACTTCTATGGTTTAAGGATTGAAACTTGTCTTATATACTGAAGGTGTTCCCTAGGGTGCAGGAGCTTGGTTAAGTCCCTGAGCCGATAAATTTTATGTTAGGGTTTCTGTTCGTTTACTATTGTGCAAGCTCGGCATGTACCGAGAAGCCTACGGTAGACCGCAGATCCCCGCCCTGAAACCTCAAGGTTTCAGGACTGACACCGGGCACCGCATACTTGGGGAACACCATTTCTATCTAGTTTCAAGTTTCAAGTTATCAATACTTTCCCTATATTTCCCTTTTACAAGAAATTTTAGTTTTCGGCGTTGAAACGCCTCCTACATCTCGAAACTCGTTAACTTTACTCTTTCCCCTTGCTAACTCGCTAATTTATTTGTTTATCTGACTTCTGACGACTAATATCTAATATTTCCTATGTGTTGGGTTTCGCTTCGCTCTAACTAACCTACGAGCTAATGAGTCAAGCACTGTAGGTCGTCATTTATGGCGACACATAATCGCTAACATTGACGAGCTAAAGCCCGACCTACGACTTACCCGTTATTTAAGAAATATCGCGCGAAATAAATTTCACGCCTACATTACCGGGTTTAGCCATAGCAATGTGCGGGCACAATCTAATCTAACGTCTAACCACTGATATCTAATATCTCCATTTTTTTCGACGTTAAAACGCCTCCTACAACTCGTATCTCGTCCCTCGAAACTCGCACCTTTCCCCTCGCTAACTTTATTCTTTTAAAACAAAAACGCGGGATAAATCCGCCGCCACTCGTTACCTGTAGCAGCGGGTTTACCCCGCGTCCTAGAACCTAGCTCCTAGCGCCTAGTCCCAACCAAGCGCTAACTGTTAACTTCGCCCCCTACTTAAACCACCCTTGAAAACGCTCCATTAATAGATAATTAACTGGCACTAATAGCAAGGTGATAAGCGTTGCGAAGATAATCCCAAAACCAAGGCTTACTGCCATTGGAATAAGGAATTGTGCTTGCGTTGCTTTTTCAAATAACAGCGGCATTAAGCCAATAAAGGTGGTTAAACTGGTTAGCATAACAGGGCGAAAACGTGCCGCACCGGCAAGCTTAACGGTTTCAAGTAAATCACCGCCCTCTTCACGTTTCTTATTGATAAAATCAACCAGTACCAAAGAGTCATTCACTACAACACCTATCAGGGCTAACATGCCAAGTAAGCTCATAATGGTTAACTCCATGCCCATTACCCAGTGGCCCATTACCGCACCTATCATGCCAAACGGAATAACACTCATCACAATTAATGGCTGTAAGTATGATTTAAACGGTATCGCTAATAACGCATAAATAATAAAGAATACAAACACGAGGCCCCAAGCCAATGAACCAAATGACTCTCGCTGCTCTTTGGCTTCACCTTCGAGAGAGTAATCAACCCCTGGGTATTGCACCATGAGCTCATCTAAGTAGGTTTTTAAATCTGCTTGCAGTACCGTCATATTGGTATTTGATTTTTCAACATCGGCTGTCACATTCAATGTGCGATAGCGATCAATACGATAAATAGACGATGGACTTTGCCCTGGCACTAAGGTCGCCACATGCGACAATGGCACTGTGCCACCCGTTGGGGTTTTAATTAAAATATCGGTTAAATCAGCAACTGAGCGGCGCTCTTCAATTGGCAAACGCACCATTACACGCACATCATCACGACCACGTTGAATACGTTGAACTTGCGCACCAAAGAACGAATTACGCACTTGTTGCGATACATCAACACGGTTTAAACCGAGTGCCAAACCTTGCTCTGTTAGCTCAATTTGCAGCTCATCTTTACCATCTGACATGCTATCAGCAATTTCGTACACAGTTGGGTAAGTTGCTAAACGCTCTTTTACCTTTTCTGCCACAGCTTCAAGGGTGTCGATTGAGCTGCCACTTAGCTGCACATCAATAGGGTCTGAACTGCGACCAAATTCAGCACGGAAAGTCACACTCTCTGCGCCCGGTATAATACCGATAAGGTCACGCCATTCACTGGCAAGCTCTCGAGAGCCGATATCTGATTCTCGTTTTTCGGCTGGTGTGATTTCAAAGCGCACACTACCTGTATTTGACGAACCACCTCGGCCACCCGTGGTTGCCAAAATATTTAAAATTACGCTTTGGCCATCTTCATCACGATACTTGTCTTGTAGCTCTTTGGCCTTATCTGACATATCGATGATGTACTTGTTGGTCACTTCAAACGGTGTTCCAGCAGGGAATGTTAGCTCTGCGCGAACGGTTTCACTTGGTATACGCGGGAAGAATATAAACTTTGTCCAACCGCTGGTGATCAGGGTCAAAATGATGAAGAAAACCCCTACGAACAAGCTGACAGTTGCTAATTTATTCTTTAGTGCAACATTTAGTAGCGGCTGATAGTACTTCATAATGGCGTGTTCAAAGCCATCGGCAAAACGCTGCTGAAACTGCTGCAGTTTTGACGGATTACTTTTTTCACTTCGTAGTTTTAAGTACTTTAAGTGAGCCGGCAGAACAAATTTAGACTCTATTAAAGAGAACAGTAATACCGGAATAACGACAACAGGAATTTGCGCAAATAAGGCACCGCGGTTACCTTCGATAAAGGCTAATGGTAAAAATGCAGCAACCGTTGTAAGTACACCAAAGGTAACGGGTGTCGCAACTTCTTGCGTACCACGAATAGCAGCTTGCTCACCACTTTCGGCTGTTTTTAGGTGGGTGTAGACATTTTCACCGGTCACAATGGCATCATCAACAACAATACCAAGTACCAAAATAAAACCAAATAAACTCATTACATTAAGCGTAATACCAAAAATTGGCATTGCTAAAAACGCGCCCATGAATGACACAGGGATACCAATAAACACCCAAAACGCAATGGCAGGACGCAAGAACAAGGTAAGTAATGCAAGAACTAAAATACCACCTTGAATAGCATTGGTTGTCAGTGTAGCAATACGGCTTTTCACGATTTCAGAGTCGTCATCCCAAAAGCTTAACTCAAACCCTTCAGGTAGCTGGCTTTGATGCTCGGTAATGTAATTTTTTACCGCATCAGCAACTTCAATCGCACTTTGCGGACCAATACGGTACACATCAATAAACGCCGCTTGCTTACCATTGAATCGCGTGCGAACTGGGGTTTCTTCGAAGTCATCAGTAATACGAGCAATGTCACCTAGGCGAATAATGGTACCATCAGCTTGGTACTTCACCACAACTTGGGCAAACTCATCTTTACGATAGGCTTGGCCTTTTGAGCGAATGAGTACATCACCCCCTTCCGTTTTTAAGTTACCTGCAGAAACATCGGTACTTGAATTACTAATTGCTGAAGAAATGTCCGATAAGCGTAAATCATATTGGCGTAATGTATCTTGGCTTACTTCAATAGCAATTTCGTAATCACGCACCCCACTTAGCTCTACCTGAGTGATTTCTGGCAAGCGTAATAAGTCATCACGTACCTGCTCGGCGTATTCTAAAGTTTCTTTTTCGCCGTATTCACTCGACACGGTTACCGCTATTACTTCACGAGTGCGCTGTGCAAGGGCTACAACTGGTTTTTCGGCATCAACCGGAAAAGTGTTAATGGCATCAACCCGGCTTTTTATATCGGCTAATAGCTCCCGTGGGTCATAGCCGGTATCTACTTCAATTGATACCGAGGCAGAGCCTTCTGATGAGCGGCTAGTAATACGCTTGATCCCTTCGAGATCTTGCACCGCTTCTTCAATACGGATAGCGACACCCTTTTCAACATCTTCAGGTGTTGAGCCACGTAAGGTCACGCTAACACTGATACGGTCTGCTTCAAATGAAGGAAACACTTCGAGTGGTATTTGCGTCGAAACGCTAAATAGCCCCGCTAATAAAATGCTGATCAGCAATAAGTTTGCTGCAACATGATTCTTTGTAAACCAAGCGATCATTATTGCGCTCCTTGCTCTTTAGCCGGCTCTTGATTGCTTGGGCGCTGTGCTTTACCACGCGTAGCTTGATATGCTTCACTACCCATAACGGTAACTTGTGTACCTGAGCTAACTTGTCCAAGCGGAGTAATCACTAAGTGTTCTCCTGCTGATAAGCCTTCGGCAACCATAGCTTGAGTCGCGTTTTGCCAAGCCAGTGAGATGTTTTTACGACGTAATACACCTTGCTCTTCAATATAAACGTACGTGCCTTGGTAAATTGCGCTGTTTGGGATCACAATGGCATTTTCAACCGCTTTGCCGGTAATTTGCGCTTTGATGTACTGACCAATTTTAATTGGATACTGATTCGCAGAAGTGGCTTTGTAAGGGTCATTAATTTGTGCAACCACGTAAAGCTGCTGCGCGCTTTCATCAATGGCCCCTTCGGTGCGAATAACTTGACCTTGCCATTGCTGTTTACCAACAAGATCTGAGCTAAATTTAACGAGTGAACCTGCGCTATTTTTAGCACCATCACGAAATTGTTCTGGTAAGTTAATGAACGGCAGATCTTTATTTTTGATTGGTAAGCGAATTTCAACACGGTCAATCGCATAAATGCTGGCAAGTTCCATGTTATTACTCACCACTTGGCCTAAATCTACGCTGCGGCTTAAAACTCGCCCCGCGTATGGAGCAGTGATTTTTGTACGCTCTAAATCAAGTTTGGCTTTTTCAAGCGTCGCTTGGGCAGACAATACACTTGCCTCGGCTGCTGCAAGTTGTGGCTTACGCAATACCAGGCTACTTGCTTGTTCACCCTTGCCTAAGCGCTCCCAGTCAGTAATAGCTTGACGACCACGAGCTTGCTCTTCAAGTAAGCTTTGCTCAGCGGTTAATAACGTCGCTTGTGCTGATTTTACTTCGGCGCGGTGATCTCTATCATCTAGTTGCAACAACACATCGCCTTTTTCGAAAAAGCCACCTTCACGAAATTGCTCACTAATTTCGATAATTTGCCCTGAAGCCTGCGCGACTAGCATACTTTGCGTACGTGGCTTTACGGTGCCAAAACTATCAATCATCACCTGATAGGTTTCTGGTGTTAGGGTCTTAACTGCCACATTTACTTTTGCTTTTGGCGGTGAAGAAAAGCGGTTTGCTTGAGGCGGGTTGCCTTTAATAAACATGACAAGCAGTACCGTCACAACAATTACTACCAATGGAATTAAAATTTTACGTGTCTTGCTATTCATGATTATTGCTCTGCTACTTCGCTGTTTGCTTCACTAAAATCACCACCAAGGGCAATATGTAAGTTGATTCTATTAATAATTAACTGGTTTTTAATTTCGATTACCGAGCTTTGCGCATTAAACGAACGGTCTTGTGCATCGAGTACCGTGGTGTAGGTAACCAAGCCACTTTGATATTGTTCAAACGCTAATGCCTCTGCGGTAATGGCATTTTCTTGCGCTTCTATGGTTTTTTCGTAGCGTACTTTAAGCGCTTGCTCTTGGCTGATGGCTGTTTCAACATCGTTAAAGGCATCATAAAGTGTGGCAAGATACGCCTGTTCTTGGCGCTTAACGCTCAGTCTTGCTTGTTCTTCATTGGCTTTTAAGCGACCCCCTTCAAAAATTGGCATCGAAATACTACCAATCAGCGACCACGCTAAGCTTGAAGGCGAAAATAAGTCGCTCACTCTATCTGTGCTATCACTCATTGATGCAGAAAGATTTAAGCTCGGAAAACGCTGTTTGTGCGCGTAAGCAAGCCCAGCATCGGTGCTAAGTAATTGATACCAGCTTGCCATTAACTCAGGTTTGCGAGTGATAAGCTCTGAAGGTAAACCTAGTGGAATAGCACTATCGAGTAGTGGTAAATCTGCGCTAACGCTTAACGCGCCAGTTGGGTATTGGCCTGTTAAACGCTCTAAATCGCGAATCGATTTAGTTAACGTTGCTTGCTGCGCCGCAATGTTCGAGCGCTCGGTATTTAGCTCATTACGAGCAAGATAAACATCAAGTGCTTCATTTAGACCTTGGCGATAACCTGACTCAATAATATCTAAATTTTTCTCAGCGTTTTGCTCACGCTGCTTATATAGCTCAAGTAATTTGTGGTTAGTAATAACATCAAACCAACCCGCTACCACATCAGCGACTAATTGTTGCTTGCTTTGTGCAAAGGTGGCTTTTTCAGCTAGGTACTCAAGGTTTGCTTGTCGTTCTGAGGCCGACAATTTTCCCCATAAATCAACTTCGTAGCTTAATTCTAATGATGCAGAACTAGCATTGTTATAACTAACAGGGCGGTTATCTTTACTACGGCTCGCACGTGTTGATAAATCAAGGCTTGGCCATAAATCAGCCCCAGCAGCAATAAGCTGCTGCTCTTTAATCGCGACATCATAGCCCGCTTGTAAAATCGCTTGGTTATGGGCTAATGCTTGCTCAACTAAAGTAAAAACTTGAGGATCGTGTAATTGCTGCAACCAGTTATCTTCAACAGCAAGCGCCTTGTCGCCAGAAGGGAGTTGCTGCCATGCACTTGGTACAGTATCAAGCTCAGCAACTCGTTCATTGTGAGTCGGCTGGCTCGCACATGCACTTAGCAAAATTACACTTAAAGCCAATAAACTCGGCTTATATTGCCAATTCATTCTAAAAACCTGAAAAACATCTATTTATGAGTGTAATTCAAGCACCACGTTAAGTTTTGCTCAACTGACTTTACATAACATTACACTGCCTTACATTTGGGGACGATGAACGGTAGGAAAATGGAGGTAAGTTGCGAGTTGCGAGTTGCGAGTTGCGAGTTGCGAGTTGCGAGTTTTCAAAATTGTAGCAGCGATTTTATATCGCGTAGGAATGGTGCTAGGTGCTAAGTGCTAGGTGCTAGGTGCTAGGTGCTAGGTGCTAACAGCATAGTGTTGGTGTTGGATTCGTAAAGAGGTCACCCTACCAAATCGAATTTTTTGTTCGGCGTTAAAACGCCTCCTTCAACTCGTATCTCGGGCCTCGAAACTCGTACCTTTACTCTTTCCCCTCGCTAACTCGCTAACTTTTTCATCTGATAGCTGACGGCTGAAAGCTGATAGCTCTTTAAATTTCACGCCTAGGGGGATGTAAAATCGTGATTTGGAGGTGACAGAAACAAAAAAGCCTCGCGATTGCGAGGCTTTGAATCAATGGTGCCCAGAGGCGGAATCGAACCACCGACACGAGGATTTTCAATCCTCTGCTCTACCGACTGAGCTATCTGGGCAATATTTAGTTTTATGCAGAATATCAACAAGGATTTTCAATGCAATTCCCGATGGCTCTACCGACTGAGCTATCTGGGCAAAATAAATGGTGCCGACTATCCGAGTTGAACGGATGACCTACTGATTACAAGTCAGTTGCTCTACCAACTGAGCTAAGTCGGCACACTAAACCTGTGTGCGTTTTGCACTTAATCACATTGTGATTATAAATAATGGTGCCCAGAGGCGGAATCGAACCACCGACACGAGGATTTTCAATCCTCTGCTCTACCGACTGAGCTATCTGGGCATTTTAAACTTTCGTTTAAAAATAAATGGTGCCGACTATCCGAGTTGAACGGATGACCTACTGATTACAAGTCAGTTGCTCTACCAACTGAGCTAAGTCGGCACACTAAAATCGCGTGCGTTGTGCACTATAATCACTTTAAAAGAGATTATCAAATAATGGTGCCCAGAGGCGGAATCGAACCACCGACACGAGGATTTTCAATCCTCTGCTCTACCGACTGAGCTATCTGGGCAATATTTAGTTTTATGCAGAATATCAACAAGGATTTTCAATGCAAATCCCGATGGCTCTACCAACTGAGCTATCTGGGCATTTTAAACTTTCGTTTAAAAATAAATGGTGCCGACTATCCGAGTTGAACGGATGACCTACTGATTACAAGTCAGTTGCTCTACCAACTGAGCTAAGTCGGCACACTAAATCTGTGTGCTATGCACGATACTGATGTTTAAAGCATAAATTAAACACCAATATATTATATAATGGTGCCCAGAGGCGGAATCGAACCACCGACACGAGGATTTTCAATCCTCTGCTCTACCGACTGAGCTATCTGGGCAAATTTTAAACGCTTTTATGAGCAACAGATTTGGTTGTCGCTGTCTGGGCGTGCGGCGTATTAAACGGGTTTTGCCCTCTCAAGTCAACTTTTTTTTGAGGATTCTAACTGTTTGCACAGTTTTCAATCAAGATTGCTGTTTTTAATAGTTTTTAGCTTATTTAATCTACAAACTTTGTGCTTTTTGGTTGACCCTCATCATAAAAGGGTTACCTATGTTAAAAACGTGGTGAATTTTTCTTCATAGATGGTAGGATTGTCCAATAATCAAGAATATGCTTAATGATGCTGTATAATTTGTTGGACTAAAGCCATGCCAAGTAAATCAAATTCACCTGTAAAAGGCCTACTACCGCTTTTTATAATCACGAATCTTGTCATCACCCTACTTGCGGTTGTTGCTTACTCTTTTTATCCAACAAGTGAAGTAACTCAGCAAGATAGCAAACCAACTATCACAGCGCAGCAATTATCAAATCAGCTTTCAGCACCTCTAATCAGCGCATTAACTATGCCTGGCCAAGATAAAGTAAAAGAGGTTCTCGATTTAAGTCACCTGCTTAATGATGGCTTTGATTACTATTTATATCGATATGAATTCAACGGCGATGTATCGCTTGTATACGCCAGTAATAAGAAGCTAATCGAAGCCAGTAAAGTTAATCAAAAGCTAGAACAAAACACCCTTATTCATACGGTGTTAGAGTTTAATGATCAACCAGTTGGTGAACTGGTTATAAAGCAACACCCGATTGCTGAACCCATTGCGCAGGCTGCAGGTCTTGCATATGGTTTAGCCGCATTGACTTTAGTAGCAC
Organism: Pseudoalteromonas shioyasakiensis; assembly: GCF_022398475.1. Taxonomy (GTDB): domain Bacteria; phylum Pseudomonadota; class Gammaproteobacteria; order Enterobacterales; family Alteromonadaceae; genus Pseudoalteromonas. The sequence goes on from NZ_JAKEVM010000025.1 coordinate 19,282, forward strand.
TGGCTATTTTATCTTTTGCCTTAAGTATCTTTATTAATAAGCGTTTTACTAAAAGTAGTGAGTCATTAAGCAGTGAGTTAATGGCCATCACAGACAATGCTGACTACCAAGCCCAAGTAAATGAAAACCTAGATTTTGGTTTGGATTCAGTAGCAAAAAATATCAATTTATTACTTAATAAAGTTCAATCAGCAATAACAGAAAACAAAGCTGCTCAGGCAGATTTACAGAAACTACAAAGTGGTCTAGAAAACGAAGTACAAAACCGTACTCTAGCTCTTGAGCAAGCAACTCTCAAAGCCGAACAGGCAAACGAAACCAAAACGACTTTCTTAGCAACCATGAGCCATGAAATTCGCACCCCTATGAATGGGGTTATCGGTACCATTGACTTACTTCGCCAAACTGAGCTTGATGGTGCGCAGCACAGATTAAGTACAATTATTCGTGATTCTGCATTTTCTTTATTAGGCATATTAGATGACATTCTCGATTTCTCGAAAATCGAAGCAGGTAAACTGAATATCGATAATATTCCTTTCTCAGTGTCAGACACCATTGAAGAAGTCGCTCGTGTTTTATCATCGGTGGCCAAAAAGCGTGACCTTGAATTAGAGCTGGCAATTGCGCCAGATATCCCTACAAATTTGATTGGTGATACGGTGCGTGTTCGCCAAGTACTTTATAACCTATGCAGTAATGCAATTAAGTTCACTAGTACTGATGATAAACATAAAGGCCACGTTAAAATCTCGGTAGAGGTGGCTCAAAACACCACTGATCACTACACCCTGCGTTTTAGCGTATTAGACAACGGCAAGGGTATGACGCAAGCACAGCTTCGCGAAATCTTTAACCCATTCATTCAAGCTGAAGGCTCAATCACCCGTGAATACGGTGGTACTGGTTTAGGCTTATCGATTTGTAAAAGCTTAACTGAGCTAATGCTAGGTACCATCTCTGTAACAAGTGATTTAGGTATTGGTAGTGAGTTTGTTGTCGAGTTACCTTTTAGTACACAAGGTAAAGTTGAATATGCTCACAAGCAGGTAATGAAAGACCAACGTGTTGTAGTTGTAACCAATCATGATGGCCGCAAAAAACTACTTACTCGTTATCTATCATTTATGGGGGCAACACCTGTTATTGCTGATAGCAGCGACAAAATCGAAGCTGAACAAGATAAAAAAGATATTATTTGGATCCTCGATGGTATCGAAACCATGGAAGATATTAACTATATCTTACGTCGCTTGCTATACACCTTAGAAGACAATAAACAGCAAGTCATTGTATTAAGTAAGCTAGATGAAGCCGCTGTTAATCATAAAAATATCTTCTATCTAAATGCTGCACCGCTGTGTAAGTCTAACTTTATGATGTCGCTACTAGTGGCGGCAGGTTTACATAAGCCAAAACAAATTGCTTCGGCTAAGTCATTTAACGACTATTTAAGTGTTGATAAAGCCCGCGAAGAGAACAAACTTGTATTGCTTGTTGAAGACAACGTATTAAATCAGCAAGTGTTAACTGATCAGCTCCATCTATTAGGTTATGGTGTTGAAGTAGCTGAAAATGGTGAAAAAGGCCTTGAAGTATGGCGTGAAGGTAAACACTCAATTATCTTGACCGATTTACACATGCCGAAAATGTCAGGCTACGATATGGTTGAAAAAATTCGTCATGAAGCATCGCAGCTTGAAGATATTAACGCGCAACCTTATGTGATTGCTATCACCGCCAATGCCCTTAAGGGCGAAAAAGAACGCTGTTTAAGCATAGGGATGAATGATTACATCACCAAGCCTGTTGAGCTAAATGTGCTCGAGGCCACTTTGCACAAATGTGCATACAAAACGAATCCTGAAGCCACTAAACTTGAAGTTAAAAGACCAACAGCGCCTATTGATATGGCGATGCTTGCTAACTATGTAAACAATGATGAAGCAAAGAAACTACGCTTTTTCAAAATGTATTTAGAGCAAAGTAATCAACTCAGTAAAGAAATCAACAGTGGTGTTATTGAGCAAGACTTAGAGAAAATAATTTCAGCCTGTCATCAGCTCAAGTCAATCTCAAAAACGATTGGTGCAATGAAAGTTGCAGAACTAGCAGCGGTATTTGAACAACGCTGCAAAGAAGATGAACTGTCAAGCGATGATTTAATTGAACTGCGCGATAGTTATGAAATTGAATACTCCAAAGTAGCTCAATTCTTAAAAGAGCAAATACAAAGAGCTGAGCAAGAAGCAACACATTAGAAAAGGGCCTATTGGCCCTTTTTGCTTTTAGATAATGCGCTTATTTTTCTGGTGGACGGTAGCCTTCGATTTCCACGTCTTTACCTTCAAATAAGAAACCTACCATTTGCTCTTCTAAAAAAGCACGGTGCTCTGGGTCCATCATGTTCAGATGTTTTTCGTTGATCAACATCGTTTGCTTATGTTGCCATTGGCCCCATGCTTCTTTACTGATGTTGTTGAAAATCTTTTCACCAAGCTCACCTGGGTATAGTTGGAAACCTAAGCCTTCAGCTTCTTTTTGTAACTTTTGACAAAATACTGTGCGTGCCATAATTGCTCTCTACTCTTATTGCGTGATGCTATTGTAATCTATTGCGCTTAATTGTTTAACCAGCTTTTTCGTTGGGGCTGCAAGGCCAACCTCAACTGACTCATCAAGCGGATACCAAACTAGTTGCCGCTCATTAATAAGATCTGGAATACTCGGCAAGGTTAAAACATGTGGGTTGATGGTTAGCTCAAAATGCGAAAATACATGGGTAAAGGCTTCAAGTGCCTGCGTATTGTTTGATAAACCATGCTGGGCTAAAAATGTTTCTAGCTCAGTTAATTCGCTAAACTCAAAAAAGCCAAACAAACCACCCCATATCCCTGAGCTTGGGCGCTTTTCCATAAGCACCTTATTATCGCAGGCTAGTATAAGTTGATGACATGACTTTTTCGGCACAGCTTTCTTCGGCTTTGAATGCGGGAACTCTTTAACTTTACCTTCTTTAAAAGCAAGGCATTTACTATTTAAAGGGCAAGGCTCACAGTCAAACTTACTTCGCGAACAAAGACTTGCACCTAAATCCATCATTGCCTGATTAAACTCAGTGACCGACTCTTTAGGCGTTAATTGCGATGATAATGACCAAAGGTGATTTTCGACCTTTTTCACTCCATACCAGCCTTCAACCATAAAAAAGCGTGCCAGTACTCGTTTAACATTACCATCTAAAATTGGATGATGTTGGCCAAGTGATAAAGACAAAATTGCCCCAGCAGTTGAGCGACCAATACCCGGCAAGTCCATCACCTCTTCAAGCGTGGTTGGAAATTTACCTTGGTATTTATCACGAACAATTTTTGCCGTTTTATGTAAGTTGCGCGCACGGGCGTAATAGCCAAGCCCAGTCCAATGGTGAAGCACCTGATCTTCATCCGCATTAGCAAGCGCAATGATGTCAGGAAAGCTTTGCATAAACTTTTCAAAGTAAGGAATAACAGTTACTACTTGGGTCTGCTGCAGCATGACCTCAGAGATCCATACCTTATAAGGGGTTTTATTTAGCTGCCATGGCAGAGTTTTACGACCGTGAAGGTGGTACCAGTCAACCACTTGGTTTGCAAACCAGGTTGACTCCTTATTGCTTAAATTCAAAATAACATCTTTACTTGCTGAAGCTCATTTCGGCCAAGTCTATTGCAGTTAGTTAGGCCAAGCAAGCCGAAGAGGCTCTGTTCTATCTAAATAGCTCGTACATGATCGCAATATTAATCTCGAAAGATAAACAGGCCCTGACTATTGTACTCAAGGCGCAGGTCAGGGATAATACGCAACCTTTTTCTATAGTCAGTATTTTAATCAGGCCAAAATATATGAGTGACTCAAGTAACCCAAACCTCGAGCAAGCAAAGCAAGAGGGTAAATACATCCGCACGATTCGTAGTTTCGTTAAGCGCGAAGGTCGCCTAACAAAAGGCCAAGCGGCAGCCATCGAGAAGTGTTGGCCAACTATGGGCCTTGAGCACAAAAATGGCATGCTAAACCTAGCAGAAGTGTTTGGTAACGATAACGATGTGGTACTAGAAATCGGTTTTGGTATGGGCAAATCGCTAGTTGAAATGGCTAAAAACGCACCAGAACTTAACTTCATTGGTATTGAAGTTCACCGCCCAGGTGTAGGTGCTTGTTTAATGGATGCCGATGAAGCTGGTGTAACAAACTTACGCGTATTCGAGCATGATGCGGTTGAAGTGCTTGCTGACTGTATTGCCGATGAAAGCTTATCTAAGCTGCAATTATTCTTCCCTGATCCATGGCATAAAAAACGTCATCATAAGCGTCGTATCGTACAACCAGAATTTGCACAAAAATTACGTAGCAAATTAAAAATTGGCGGTGTTTTCCATATGGCCACTGACTGGGAAAATTATGCAGAGCATATGCTTGAAGTAATGCAAGTGGCTGAAGGCTACAAAAACCAATCAGAAACTAACGATTACGTTCCTCGCCCAGATTCACGTCCACTGACAAAATTTGAGCAGCGCGGTCACCGTTTAGGTCACGGCGTATGGGATCTAATGTTCGAGCGTACTAAGTAATAAAAGGTAAAAGCAGCATGAGTAAGTTAACCAACCCAAGTTTACTATTGCTTCGTAATGAAGACGAACTTGTTGGGCAATCGATTTTAGTGGTTAACTTTGAGCAAGATGGCTTTTTACGCGAACTTAAAGCGCTAAATCCCGACGCAAAAATTACTGCTTTCAGTTATAACCATGCAAATGCTATGTATGCCAGCAAAATAGCCGGTATACATGCAGTGGTTGATCACACTATTCCAAATAATAACTACGATTTAGTTATCTACTATTATCCAAAAGCAAAGCCAGAAGCACAAATGTGCCTTGATAACATTCGTGCTGTTTGTCATCAAGATGCGCAACTATTTGTAGTAGGTGAAAATAAAAGCGGTGTTAAATCAGCAGAGAAACAACTTAAAGACCACTGTGGTTTTAGTAACAAAATCGATAGTGCCAAGCACTGTATTCTGTATTTATTCTATGAGCTTACGCTAAACGATAACTTTGCTATCAGCCGTTACCACAAACAATTCCAAGTAAAAGCCGGCGATATTGAATTTACTGCGATCAGTGTTCCAGGCGTATTTAACCACGGTGCGCTTGATGTAGGCACTGCGGTACTTCTGAATAATGCGCCAACTGTTAGCAAGGGTAAAGTACTCGACTTTGCTTGTGGCGCTGGCATTATTGCTACTTACTTAGGTTTAAAGCAGCCTGAGCTTGAATTTGTATGTAGCGATGTAAGTGCTCTTGCAACTTACGCCACTGAGCAAACACTTGCGTTAAATGACCTCAAAGGCCAAGCAATTTTGAGTGATGGCTTAACTGATATTAATGGTAAATTTGACCTAATCATCAGTAATCCACCGTTCCATACGGGGATTGCCACAGATTACACCATTGCCGAAGCATTTCTTAGCTCAGCAAAGCAACACTTGAGCAAGCAAGGTAAATTGACCATAGTTGCAAACAGCTTCTTAAAATACCCACCGATTTTAGAAGCACAATTTGGCCAATACAGCACAGATTTCAAAAATACTAAATTTGCCGTTTACTCAGCTAAATAAAAGTTGAGTAAATAGCTTATTCGTAGCAAAAATATTTTTTAAAATATTTAGTTACTTTCAAATGTCTTTGCTAGACTAAACTCTTACTAATAACAAAAATTCTGGCCTTCTATAGCGCATGCCGATATTTTCGACACAAACAAGTATTCGTAAAGCGTTGACCAATGCGGTAATGCTAGTCACTGCATTATGCTTGTCTTTGTCTATTTCTATTTCGACTTATCTAGACGTAAAAGAACAAAAAGCGCTGATTGTCGATAAAATCTCTATCCTATCGAAAATAATTGCCTACAACGCCCAAATCACCGTGTTATTTGACGATAACGAGACCGAATCTGAGCGCTTAAAGTCATTTGAATCTGTGCCGCTTATTAAAAATATCCATATTTATTCAATCGATGAGTTATCAAACGAGCCAGTATTTTTTAGTAGCTTTAATGCCAACCGAACCCCACCAGTACCCATTAAGGTTGGCAGCATAGATAGCCTGTTAGAGCCACGCTTCACAGATAAAGATATAGAGCTAATAACGCCTATCGTATACGAAGGCGACACTATAGGTTACGTGTATATTCGCGGCGGCTTAGACAGGTTAAACCAATATATCAATCGTAAAATTATCATTGATATTTTACTCACCTTGTTCGTTTTAGTTCTGGTGTACTTTGTTGCTAGACGTATTCAAAAACGCATTGCAAACCCTATTGATGAGCTAAGTAACCTACTGCAAGACGTGTCGAAAAACCATAACTATGATACTCGCGCACAAAAAACCAATATTGATGAAATAAACCAGCTAGCGGGCAGCTTAAATATCATGCTCTCGCGCACTCAAAAACAAATTGAGCGCCACGAAAAAGACAAACAAGAAATAAAACAACTTAACCAAAGCCTTGAAGAAAAAGTAAATCAACGAACAATCGCATTACGTGAGGCTAACCAAGAGCTGCTCAATACCCTTGAGCGTATGCACCAATACCAAAACCAAATCGTCGAAAATGAGAAAATGGCGTCACTGGGGCAAATGGTTGCAGGTGTTGCTCATGAGGTTAACACGCCTATTGGGTTAGGTATTACAGGCTCAACCCTGTTACGTGACAAGCTGGCAGAAATTCACGCGCAGTTTGAACAAAAAACTTTAACTTCAGCACACTTAAAACGCTTTATTAATGACGGCATTGAAAACCTCGATCTTATCTATCGCAATCTTAACCGTGCAGCAGAGCTCGTATCTAGCTTTAAAAAGGTGGCGGTTAATCAAGATGTAGAAGTCAGCACCAAAATCAATTTAAATGATTTATTAAATGATGTGGTGATGTCGATGCGCTCAGAGATTCAGTATCGTAATCCTAAAATTACGATTAACTGTAGCAATGACGTTAGTATTGAAACCAAATCGGGGCCGTTACAACAAGTACTACAACAGCTGCTAAGCAACTCTGTTATACATGCATTTAGCGATAACCAAGATAATGAAATCACCTTTAATGTTGATCGCAACGAAAGTAGCTTGAGTATTCATTACTTCGATAATGGTATTGGCGTTGAGAAATCAATTCGCAAACGTATTTTTGACCCATTTGTAACCACAAAACGTGGTGAAGGTGGCAGTGGTTTGGGCATGCACCTAGTTTATAACTTAGTGACTCAAGCACTTGGTGGTAGCATCGTATACGATGAACTATCTGACGAAGGGGCTCACTTTATTATTACTCTGCCATTGCAAGAAGGTGCAGCGTAATGAGATTAGTGAGTTGTATCTTATTAGCTTTGCTTGTTGTATGCCCTGCATTTGCCAAATCACCGGACCAAGTTAAATCAGCCTTTTTGTATCAAATTGCTAAGTTCACGAAGTTTAATGACCAAGTGAACCCTCCTCCTATTTCATTCTGTTTTTATGACTTAGATAAAGGTCCAGGGGCGTTCCTTAAAGATAGAAATGAACTGCAAATTAACAAAAAACCAATTAACGTTATATTAGTGAAAAAAACCCAGCAAATTTCTGAACTTTCTCAAGTTTGTGATATCACATACATTGATGAAACATTAGAAAATGATATACTTCCACTTTGGACCGATACAATTTCATTGGATACTTTAACAATAGGTGAAAGTATCAGCTTTTTAGAAAATGGCGGTATAGCCTCTCTGGTTCAAGAAGGAAATAAAATCCGACTGTATATCAATAAGCAGCACGTATTGCAGCATAACTTTAAAGTGCAATCTCGATTGTTAGCTATGGCTAAGTTTTATCCAAATTGATTTTACTTGTTAACAATTGGATCTAATCCTATAATCTCTAGTATTCGGTTTTGCTTGATAATACCGAATTTTTGTAAATAAAATTTCCGAAAAGGTTAATATACAATGCAAACGCCAGTCATTCTGATCGTAGAGGATGAAGACGTAACTCGACTAAACCTCGTTAGTTTATTTGAAGCTGAAGGTTACAAAGTTATTGAAGCCATTGATGGCGATGATATGCATGACAAGCTTACAAATAATGATGATGTGAACCTTGTAGTTATGGACATCAACCTACCAGGTAAAAACGGGCTAATCTTAGCGCGTGAATTACGTCAAAAACGTAACGTTGGTTTAATTTTCTTAACAGGTCGTGACAACGACGTTGATCGCATTTTAGGTCTTGAGATTGGTGCTGATGATTACATCACAAAACCATTCAACCCTCGCGAATTAACTATTCGTGCTCGTAACCTTATTTCGCGCACAGCTCTAGGTGGCGAAGAAGCGAATATCGAAACAAATGGTGTTATCACATTTAACGGTTGGGAACTTGATGAAAACAGCCGTTGTTTAACATCTCCAAGCGGCGACGCTAAACGTTTACCTAAAGGTGAATACCGCGCGCTACGCTTAATGCTTGACTCACCGGGCCGTATCTTCAGCCGTGAGCAATTAATCAAGCACATGACTGGCCGTGAGCTTCGCGCTAACGACCGTACTGTAGACGTAACAATTCGTCGTATCAGAAAACACTTTGAAAGCGATAACAGCACATCTGAGCTGATCAGCACCATCCATGGTGAAGGCTATCGCTTCATTGGTAAAATCGACAGCTAATTAGAATTAATCTTCTAACTGTTGTAAGAATAATTGGAGGGCGTCACGCCCTTCATTTATTTTCACTGCGAGTTCATCAAGCCACTGTTGTAACTCTTCACTACTTTCTTCAAGCGCGCCATGTTCCATCTTCTTAGCATGTAACTGCACATCGTTTAAACCTACAGAGCCAGCTGCACCTTTTAATTTATGTGCCACCGATTTGTACTCTTCTCTATCATCTGCCGCTAACGCATCTGCCAGCTCAGTTTGGTACTGAGGATTTAACTTATTAAATAACTCACAACTGCGATTAAAGATAACCAGCCCCATTGAGCCTACAAAGTCTTCGATGGTTTCTATATCGAGCAGCTCAACGCGAATACCCGATAAATCTTTTTCAGTCACAGCTTTGATTGGCTCAGGCTGACAGTTTTGTTGCTGCTTGATATCAAATAACTCACCGAGCATTTTATCGAGTTTAGTGGTATTGATAGGCTTAGCGAGTGCACCTTGAATATTAATACCTACAAGCTCTTCTTCGGCGCTGCGCACGTTGGCAGTTAAGGCAACGATTGGTAAGTTATCAAAGTGTTCATCGTCACGAATTTGACGAGCAACTTCATCACCATTGATATCAGGTAATTGCATATCAAGTAAAACTAGGTCTAAGTCATCTTCTGTGTAGACAAACGACAGCGCATCCTCACCAGTTTCAGCCCAAATAACTTCGTGACCACGCTGCTCAAGTAAGTTAGTAGCAATTTCAGCATTTAGCGGCACATCTTCCACTAAAAGAATGTTTAAGCTGCGTACCGCATAACTTTGCTCGGTAGGCGCAATACAAAGCTTAAGCGGTATTTCAACAACAAAAACACTGCCCTCACCTTCAGTACTGCTGACATTAATTTCACCTTTCATTGCGCTAACAAGTGCTTTTGTTACCGCAAGGCCGATACCAGAGCCAATAGCATTGGTACCGTTAATATCTGGTGCTTTGTAGTACATGTCAAAAATACGATGCAGCTGCTCTTGTGGAATACCTTGCCCCGTGTCGCTCACACGCATCACTAACCACGGACCATCGGCACGATTCTCACGACGACATTCAAGCTCTACATGGCCTTGCTGAGTAAACTTAACGGCATTATTGATAAGGTTCCAAACAACTTGGCGTAAACGGGTCGGATCAAGAGATGCGTAAACATCCAGTGTGCCTTTACGTTTAATATTGAACTCAAGGCCTTTTTGTTCAGCAATTAAGCCTGCAAAATTCACTACGTCATTAATAAAGTCGGCCACATTGACTGAGTCAGCAACAATATCGAGCTGCTCACGGTCAATTTTATCCAAGTCGATAATATCGTTAAAAATATTGCCAAGGGTCTCGGCACTTGAAAACACCGTGTTACACCAACTACGTTGCTGTTTATCGAGTTCAGTATCAAGTAGCATGCGGGTTAAACCCACAATACCGTTAAGCGGCGTTCTTAATTCATGGCTTAAAGTTGCAATGAATTTCCCTTTATCTTTATAAGCTGCTTCAAGGGCTTGTGCTGCTTCTTTACGACTGGTGATATCACGGCCAAAGGCAAGTAAACCTATGTACTCACCTTTTTCATTAATAAAAGGTAACTTACGCATTTCAAACCAGCGCTTTTCACCATCAACGGGGTATTCAACGTCAAGCGTCAGAGCTTGATGGGTTTGAGATACTTTTTTGTCGGTGCGCAGTACTTCTGGTAAATAATCACTTGGGTAGATTTCTTCGACACTTTTACCAATTAGCTCATCGCTAGTTTTACCTATCACTTGTTCAAACATTTTATTACAGCCAGCAAATACACCATTGTTATCGCGGTAATAAAATAAATCGGGAGATGAGTCGACAATAGAGCGCAATAGCATGCCTTGTTGCGCAAGCTCTTGTTGGGTTTTCTTACGCTCGGCGATTTCGCGTCTAAGTTCTTCTATTGCTCTGTGTTTGGCATGAAACGCCATTTTACGCTCATCAATCTCTTCGTTTAAGCGACTGATATTGTCTTTTAGTGTTTGGTTGAGCAGTTTTTCTTGTTTGGTTGCGCTATCTAGGTAGCTATAAGAAGCTTCTAATTGGCGAATTGAGTTGAGCAGTACAGTTATTAAAATCGGCGATACCACCGCAGTGAAGAACATCACCGCTAAAACATCAACTAAAGTTACCGTTCCAACTGCTACATAATAAAACATGCACGATAAGATCAGCGACATGACCAATAATAAGGCATAACAGGCAGCGGCAGTTTTAAACTCACCATACTTAGAAATAAAGCTTGAGAGTGTGCGAGCCCACGGACTCAAAGAAGAATCAATCATATATAAAGCTTAGGCACATAATCGAAAAAAAACAGCATAGCTAATTTTATCACTATTCCTTTAGAAATATTCATATTGTGCGATAAACATAGAATTTTTTCATCAACGCCGCTTTTTTATATTTTTTCATGTAAAATACCGCGCTTTAATAATTGCAAAGAATGAGTATTACCATGCAAACCACAATGCCAGATATTGCTGATACGGCTCCCGCCTTACAAACAGGTAAATTAGACTGGGTTGGCATGGGCGAAATTGAACTTCCTTTCATTTTTGAAACTCGCAATATTGCCCCTGTAAATGTAATTGCCAAAGCGCGAGCTTTTGTAAACTTGCATAAAGAAGACGCAAAAGGCATTCATATGTCGCGTTTATTTTTAGCTCTTGATACCTTATCAACCGAGCAGCAAGTTAATCCGCAAACTCTCAAGCAAGCACTTGATGCCTTTATTAGCAGCCATGATGATTTAAGTGACCAAGCACAAATCGAATTTAAATTTGAGCTACCTCTGCGTCGTAAATCTTTATTAAGTGGCAAAGTAGGTTGGAAAAACTACCCTGTTCATTTGATCGCTAAGATCAACCAAGGCACTGTAAGTTTTGAGTTAATGGTTGATGTTACTTACTCGTCAACATGCCCATGTTCAGCGGCTCTTGCTCGTCAATTAATTCAAAATGCCTTTAGCGAAAAGTTTGCAGAGCAAAATATTGATAAGCAAACTGTTTTAGAATGGCTAGGCACAACTGACGGCATTGTTGCTACACCACACTCACAACGTTCAATTGCAAACGTGAAAGTAAAGCTCGACAGCAAAATTGACAGTTTTGATGTAGTTGGCTTAATTGATGCTTTAGAAGCTGAGCTAAAAACGCCAGTACAAGCGGCAGTTAAGCGTGAAGATGAGCAAGAGTTTGCCCGCTTAAATGGTCAAAACCTCATGTTCTGCGAAGATGCTGCTCGTAAAATTAAAGGTTTACTTGAACAGCAAAGCTACGCAGATTATTGGCTGCAAATAAACCACTATGAATCACTTCATGCCCACGACGCAGTAGCTATCGCTGTTAAAGGGGTTGCTGGCGGATACACGGCTTAAAGATTTCGGGTGACTTCACACACTTAGGCACGCTAATTGCTAGTAATTTTCAGTGTCAATTTGTTGTTGTGGAGTTACCGTATGGAATTCGCTTTATTATCAATTTTAGTATTAGTCGTAGTAGCCTCTGTTGTTGCGTCAAAGTTTACCGATGAAGGCGGAAACCCTTATCCTTTCACTCGTAAGCAAACTGTTTTTACGCAAGTTGAGAGTGCTTTTTTACATCTTCTAGAACGTGCTGTAGGCGACCAATATAAAATCGTCAGCCGCGTTAAACTCATTGATTTAATCGACTGTAAGCAAGGCTTATCTGTCAAAGCTAAGCGCGCTGCAATGGCTAAAGCCAAAAACAAACAATTAGATTACGTGCTTATCGACAAAGACAAACTTACTATTGTTGCCGCCGTTGATTTAGTCAATAACACCAACCGCGACGGCCATAAAGCACAACGTGACTGGTTTGTTAGTGGCGCGTTAGAAGCGGCAGGCATCCCGCATATTCGCATGAAGGTAAAATCAGGTTATCAACCAAGAGAAGTGCGTGATGCAATCATGTTTAAACTTGGTAAACCTGCAGCAGCGCCTGCAAGACCTGCACGCAACCGCGTTACTAAACCTGCGGTATTATCACCATCACAAGCAAAAGCACACTCTACGGCGCTTGCAGAAATATAACCTGTCATAATATTGGCAAAAGCAGACTTTAAGGTCTGCTTTTTTGTTTGTTTCAGGCATTTTTAGGTATAATCATCCTATTCAATCTAAGGAATCAAATATTATGCACGTTGGTATTATTGGCGCGATGGAGCCAGAAGTAAAAATCTTACGCGAAGCAATGGTAAACCCAAGCATCATGACTAAAGCTGGTTTTACCTTTTACACCGGTGAACTAGCGGGTAACACAGTTACTTTAGTTCAATCTGGTATTGGTAAAGTGGCTTCTGCAGTAGCAACAACACTACTAATCGATAACTTCAGTCCAGATTGTGTGATCAACACAGGTTCTGCAGGTGGTTTTGAGCCATCGCTAAATGTAGGCGATGTGGTTATTTCTTCAGAAGTTCGTCACCATGATGTAGACGTAACTGCATTCGGTTACGAAATCGGTCAAGTACCACAAATGCCAGCTGGCTTTGCTGCGCACCCTAAACTGATTGAAGCGGCAGAGCAAAGCGTAAGTCAAATCAGCGATGTTAAAACCATGATTGGCCTAATTTGTACTGGTGATTCATTCATGTGTGACCCGGTACGAATTGAAAAAACACGTGCTGAATTCCCAACTATGCTTGCAGTAGAAATGGAAGGTGCAGCAATTGCACAAGCTTGTCATGTGCTAGAAACACCATTTGTTGTTATTCGTTCAATGTCTGACATTGCTGGCAAAGAGTCGCCGCAATCATTTGAAGAGTATATCGAAACGGCATCTATCAACTCATCTAAAATGGTTGTTGCTCTTTTAGAGAAGCTAACATCGGTGAGTTTATAAGGTGATTGCAAATATTGTTCAAAACCATTTGGACATTATTGTATTTTTTGTCGCGCTCTTAGCTGAGCGCTTCTTTCCTTTGGTTAGTTGGTATCATCCTAATACCTTTTTAACCGTTATTTTCTCTGCGCTTAGCGAGCGTTTATACAACCCAACGAACCCCAAAAGCTATCAATATTTAGCCTCAACCTTAGCTTTTACTCTCACCATTTTAGTGATAGTGACATTGGTTGTGCTGTTTTTAGAGTTTGCTTTTTACCCTGAGCTATTAAATGGCTTAATTTTATATTTGTTACTCAGTAGCCGCGCTCAAGAGAAGAAATCATTACGTATTGCCAGATTACTCAAGCTCAACCAAAAAGCGACTGCAAGAGAGCTACTAGCTAGCCTCGTTGCCCGTGATGTATCACGTTTATCAGCCCCAGGCATTTGCAAAGCAACCATGGAGTCACTGGTGCTACAAAGTGCGCGGCATTATTTTGCCGTTATATTCTTTTATCTACTTGGCGGCGCTATCCTTGCTTTGGTTTATCGTTTACTCACATTAATTCATCAAGCATGGCGAAAAAACCTAAAACCCAACAACCCGTTTTTGGCTCCCATTGCTAAGTTACTGTTTGTATTGGAGTGGTTACCCACTCGATTAGTTGCATTAACGATTGCAGCAACCAATGCCAGTAAACAATGTATTCATTATATAAAACACTATGGCAGACACTTTTATCAAACCAATACAGGATGGCTGTTAAGTGTTACATCGGCTGCTTTGCAAGTGCAATTAGGCGGCCCTGCCCTTTACCAAAGTGAGCGCTTTAATAAAATGCGTGTTGGGACCGATCGCTTACCAGATGCCGATGATATTCCTGCCTTAGTGAATCGCTTAAATCAAGCGAAAGCATTTTGGTTACTACTGATAGTCGGGATTGAAGTAATTGGCCTATTCACAAACTAATCAAAATATAAGCACAAAAAAACCAGCCGCAGCTGGTTTTTTTTATACCAATTAGCTTTATTAAGCTAAGGTGATTTTAGCAAACTTACGTTTACCTACTTGGTAAATCTGTGTTGTGCCTTTAGCAACTTCAAGCTTAGTATCCGTTACTTTCTCTTCACCATTAATCTTTACAGCACCTTGTTTAATCATACGCATTGCTTCTGACGTACTAGCTACAAGGTTAGCTTCTTTTAATAGATTAGTAATAAACACAGTATCTTCAGCAATTGTTACTGTCACTTCTGGGATCTCATCTGGTAATGCATTCTTTTGGAAACGCTTGATGAAATCTTGATGAGCACCTTCGGCTGCTTCTTCACTGTGGAAACGTGCAATCATTTCTTTTGCAAGCTCAATCTTGATGTCACGCGGGTTTGCACCATCAGCAACACGCTGTTTAAGCGCAGCAATTTCTTCGATAGATAAAGCACTTAATAAGTCATAGTAACGCCACATTAGATCATCGCTGATAGACATTACTTTACCAAACATGTCGTTTGGCTCATCAGTAATACCAATGTAATTACCTAATGACTTAGACATTTTCTGAACGCCGTCAGTACCTTCAAGCAGTGGCATCATAAGTACTGTTTGTGGCTTTTGGCCTTCGTCTTTTTGTAATTCACGACCCATTAATAGGTTAAAACGTTGGTCTGTACCGCCAAGCTCAACATCAGCTTCTAATGCAACTGAGTCCCAACCTTGTACCAGTGGATATAAAAATTCGTGGATAGCAATGGATTGACCGTTGGCATAACGCTTTTTAAAGTCATCACGTTCTAGCATACGTGCTACTGTTTGACGCGCAGCCAGTTTAATCATACCTGCTGCACCTAAGTTCTCCATCCAAGCAGAGTTGAATGCAACCGTTGTTTTAGCAGGATCAAGAATTTTAAATACTTGCTCTTTATAGGTTTCAGCATTAGCTAAAACATCTTCACGAGTTAACGGTTTACGTGTTACGTTTTTACCCGTTGGATCACCAATCATACCGGTGAAGTCACCGATTAAGAAAATCACTTCATGACCTAGGTCTTGGAAGGTTTTCATTTTGTTGATAAGAACTGTATGACCTAAATGCAGATCAGGCGCAGTTGGATCGAAACCCGCTTTGATCTTAAGTTTCTTACCAGACTTTAGCTTTTCGACTAATTCGTCTTCAATTAATATCTCTTCTGCACCGCGTTTTATCTCAGCTAGAGCGGTTTGTAAATCCACTGTGTATTACTCCAAAAATTCAGCTACCGGGGCGTGGTGGCCTATCAGGGTTATAAAATATAGAGCTAAAAACTTTAAAATTTAGCTAGTTAGCACCAAAAAGCGACACTAGAAAAAAGCCTAACTTAAATAGTTTAAGAAACAGCCCTGAAGGCAGCGCGCATGATTGTTCTTTATACCGCGTTATTGCAATTTAATGAAGGTACTTTAGTTAACTAATATAGATTTAGTTTAACCATAGGCATCTGCTGCAATTTTAACCAAAAAAGTTTAACGCGCTGAGCAATTCTAGCGTAAAATAGCGCCAGTTTAAATCTACAAAACACTGGTATTTGCTCTATTTTAGGTATATCCTGCGATATTAGTATTTAAATTTCTTGACAGCAGAAAAGGCACGATATGGTTCACGTAGTGCACAAACTTCCCAAAAAACACAAACTGCTTATTCTCGGTTTGGTTTCTGCTATTGTTGGCTTGGCATTATTGCCTTCTGAAAAAGCCACCGCTTCAAAGGATAACAGTGCAAAAGCACTTGAAATTGGCAAACGCTACGAATTACAAGTTAAAGTTGATGATAACGAAAAACTAACTGAGCTTAATTCACAGCAAGCAGCAGCAAAACTTCCAGAATACGAGCTTATCGACCATGAAGTACGAAATGGCGATAATTTAGCACTTATCTTTAAACGTGCGGGTTTCTCAGCGCAAACATTACACAAACTAGTTAACACCAACGCTGAAACTCGTAAGTTAACAAAAATTCACCCAGGCGAAATCTTAAGCTTTGCAACGGCTGAAGATGGTTCTCTAGCGCAGCTACGTTATGTGATCTCAAAAACAGATACCTTATACGTTACATTAAATGACGAAGGTAACTACGACACTTCTATCGATAGCAAAGAAATCGAAACGCTAAGTAAGTCGGCTGGCGGCGAGATCTCTAATAGTTTTTGGACGTCAGGCATTGCCGCTGGCTTGAGCGAGCGTCAAATTATGAATTTTGCTGACATCTTCGGTTGGGATGTCGACTTTGCTAATGACATTCGTAAAGGTGACCAATTTGGTCTAATTTATGAAGCTCACTATGTTGATGGTGAGTACATTGGTGATGGTAAAATTATTGCCGCAGAATTTATTAACCAAGGTGAGCGTTATACCGCTATTCGCCATACTGATGGTAACTTCTACACACCTGAAGGCCGTAGCATGAAAAAAGCCTTCTTACGTGCGCCAGTTAACTTTAAGTATATTAGCTCGAGCTTTAATCCGCGTCGTTTACACCCAGTGACCAAAACGGTAAAACCTCATAACGGTATCGATTACGCAGCGCGTACCGGTACGCCAGTTGTATCATCGGGTAATGGTAAAGTGATTAAAGCAGGCTACAGTAAATACAATGGTAATTATGTATTTATTAGCCATGGCACACAGTATGTGACTAAGTACTTACACTTAAACAAAAAGATGGTTAGAACTGGTCAGAAAGTGAAACAAGGCCAGAAGATTGGTACTGTTGGTGCGACAGGTCGTGTGACGGGCCCACACTTACACTATGAATTCTTAGTAAACGGTGTACACCGTAACCCTAAAACGGTCAAACTACCTAAATCAGAGCCTCTACCGCGCGATGAGTTAGCTAAGTTTAAACCGATTGCTGATAACTTCTTAGCGCAATTACAGCGTAACCGTGAGTTACAATTAGCGTTAAATAAGTAGTTAAGTAAACATGTAAAAGCCGCTTCAATTGAAGCGGCTTTTTTGTGCCAGAATAAATCTGGCTAAAACTATTATAGACTTTACTAAAATCAGTACTGATAGCACTGCGGGTTAATACTATTATTACCTTAAAAGAACATAGATAAGTTGAATAATCAGCGAAATCATCACCAGTGGCCAAATATACTTTGCATACTTTGTCGCGCCATCAAGCCCCATTTTAGACTGATACTTTTCAAGTAGCGGTATTAAAATAACCAAAGCAACAAAAAGGCATAATAAGATAATAAAAACATTCATGGCGGCTTCCTTACACAACTATCATTTAACTACAATTTCTTTAGGGTGACCCTAGTCTATAGGCAAAAAAAAGCGCAGTAAAATTACTGCGCCAGTCGGTTGGAAGTAAATCGACTTAATCGTGTTATTAGCCAACAATCGCTAACAAAATACCTGCTGCAACGGCACTTCCTAATACCCCTGCTACGTTTGGTCCCATGGCATGCATTAACAAGAAGTTATGCGGGTTGCTCTCAAGGCCTACCTTATTAACCACACGTGCTGCCATTGGTACCGCTGACACACCTGCTGCGCCTACTAATGGGTTGATTGGCGATTTAGAGATCTTATTAAGACCTTTTGCCATAAACACCCCTGAAGCTGTACCGATTGCAAAGGCTAAAGCACCTAACACCAAAATACCGATTGTTTCTACGGTTAAGAACTTATCGGCTGCAAGCTTTGAGCCTACCGCTAAGCCTAAGAAAATGGTGGTAATGTTGATGATTTCGTTTTGTGCACTATTGCTTAAACGATCAACCACACCTGATTCACGCATCAAGTTACCTAAGCAGAACATACCTACCAGCGGTGTTGCCGCAGGTAAAAACAAGATAGTTAAACTAAGCACCATTAATGGAAAAACAATTTTCTCTTTTTTCGATACTGTACGAAGTTGCGGCATTTGAATTTCGCGCTCTTCTTGCGTTGTTAGTGCGCGCATAATTGGCGGCTGAATAATTGGCACAAGTGCCATGTATGAATAAGCCGCTACTGCGATTGCACCAAGTAAATCAGGTGCCAACTTAGATGCTAAGAAAATAGCTGTTGGACCATCTGCCCCACCAATAATGGCGATGGCCGATGCATCCTGTAGCGAAAATTCAAAGCCAGGAATAAAGTTAAGTAGAATTGCACCAAATAAAGTAGCAAAAATACCAAACTGCGCAGCCGCGCCCAACAGCAACATACGCGGATTTGCTATCAGGGCACTAAAGTCTGTGAGTGCACCCACGCCCATAAAGATCAAAAGTGGGAATACCCCAGAGTCAATCCCGATATGGTACACGTAATATAAAAGACCACCCGGCTCAGATAACCCAGCAACTGGGATATTAGTTAAAATAGCCCCAAAGCCGATAGGTAATAACAACAGTGGCTCAAAGTTACGGGCGATTGCTAAATAGAGTAACAAGCAACCAACCGCAATCATGATCAATGCTGGAAAAGTAAAGTTAGCAATACCCGTGGCATGCCAGAGGTTTAAAACACCATCCATCCTCTGTCTCCTATGCCAGTGCGATTAGCGCATCGCCAGTGGCAACAGAGTCGCCTTCTGCTACTAATACTTCAGCTATTGTGCCTGAGTGTGCAGCGCGAACTTCTGTTTCCATTTTCATCGCTTCCATAATGATAACCACATCACCTTCATTTACTGTTTGGCCAGCTTTTACCTTCACTTTGAAAATATTGCCTGCTAACGGCGCGTTTAAGGTTTCGCTAACAGACGCTGAAGCTGACTGAGGAATTAACTCACTGTCTTTTAGGGTTACTTCTTTGAGCTCACCACCTTGCGCTACAACGACATCGTAAACTTTGCCATCAACTTTAACGCTGTATTGCTCTGCTTTTGCAGGGCTTGTAGAGGCTGGCTTAGTTTCTGACTTAGCGACTTCACCCGTTGGAATTGCTTCAAACGCATCAGGGTTGTTACGGTTTTTAATAAACTTAAGGCCGATTTGAGGGAATAATGCGTAAGTAAGCACATCATCAATCACGTCATTAGCAAGCTCTAAACCTTGCTCTTTAGCTTCACTTAATAACTCTGCTTCAAGCTTCTCCAGCTCAGGTTCAAGCTTATCAGCAGGACGGCACGTAATTGCTTCAGCCCCTTCTAGTACACGCTCTTGTAGCTCTTTATTCATTGGTGCCGGTGTTGCACCATACTCGCCTTTGAGTACACCTGCAGTTTCTTTTGTGATGGTTTTATAACGCTCGCCAGTCAACACATTAAGTACCGCTTGAGTACCAACAATTTGCGACGTTGGTGTAACTAGAGGAATATAACCTAAGTCTTCACGAACACGCGGGATCTCAAGTAACACTTGATCAAGCTTATCAGCAGCACCTTGCTCTTTAAGCTGATTCTCCATGTTAGTTAACATACCGCCAGGTACTTGGGCTAGTAAGATACGACCATCAACACCTTTAAGGCTACCTTCAAATGCAGCGTATTTCTTACGTACATCACGGAAATAAGCGGCAATTTCTTCTAACTCATTTAAATTAAGGCCGGTGTCACGCTCAGTGCCTTCTACAATTGAAACAATAGTTTCTGTGGCACTATGACCGTAGGTCATACTCATTGACGAAATCGCCGTATCAAGCATATCGATACCCGCATCGATTGCTTTTTGGTAAGTTGCAGTACTTAAACCTGTCGTCGCGTGACATTGCATTGCGATAGGAATAGATACAGTTTCTTTTAAGCCTTTGATCAACTGTTCGCAATCATATGGCTTTAATAAACCCGCCATATCTTTGATACAAATTGAATGACAACCAAGATCTTCTAGTTGTTTTGCAAGCTCAAGCCACATATCAAGCGTATGGACTGGGCTTACTGTGTACGAAATAGTACCTTGGGCATGAGCACCTACTTTAACTGCAGCTTTAATGGCAGTTTCAAGGTTACGTACATCGTTCATCGCATCGAAAATACGGAAGACATCAACACCGTTTTTGTGGGCACGCTCAACAAACTTTTCGACTACATCATCAGCATAATGACGGTAACCTAGAAGATTCTGTCCGCGTAGTAGCATTTGTTGCTTAGTGTTTGGCATTGCCGCTTTTAGCTCGCGAATGCGTTGCCAAGGATCTTCACCTAAATAACGGATACACGAGTCAAACGTCGCACCACCCCATGATTCAATTGACCAATAACCCGCATTATCGAGTTTTTCTGCCATGGGTAGCATATCGTCTAAGCGCATACGCGTTGCCAAAAGAGACTGGTGTGCGTCACGCAATACTAATTCGGTTAATTTTAATTTAGCCATGTTTAAGCTGCCCCGTTATTTTTGTTTATTTCGAAATTGAGCAATTGCAGCGCTGATTGCTGCAATATGTGCCTGTGGCACACCCTGTTGAGGTTGAATTTTTGCTGTACGCGTAGGTTCTGCAGTTGCAGGATCATCAAATCGACCCACTACCTTTGACATTAAAGTGACTGCTGAAATCAAAATAGTCAGAAAAACAAACACGCCTACCATGCCTGTCACCATCAAACTGGCCGCAGTGGTGAGTAATCCACCTATATCCATACGACTCCCCTCGCTTACTTAAAATAAAAAGTTATTTTTGTTAAATAATTATGCACCAATAATAAC
>NZ_JAKEVM010000250.1 GCF_022398475.1 Pseudoalteromonas shioyasakiensis
TGTGCCAAAATAGCTTTAAAGTTTCCTTAGTCTTTTTAAAACATCTAACGCGTTTCAAGTTTTAATCAATAAATAGGATCAAGGAAAGATAATGGAGCAATTTAAACGTGGCTTAAATCAGTTTTGGGTAGGCGCAGTATTTGGGCTTTGTCTAGCGATCTCATTAGTACTCATTCCTGTTGCGATTATTATGTCGAATATTAACGATGTACTTAAAATTCATGAGGTGAGCGTGCTTGTCGATAAAGTATCGACTGTCTTCGATAAATCAGAACAAGCCATTAGTAATGCCAAAGCAGCGCTAACCGATTTCGATAATGACGTGGTGATGGATATGCTTACTGCTGTGCAATCTTATCAGCAACAATCGCAGCCATTACTAACCGCAGAACAAAAACAAGCATTAAAAGCGCAAATTAAAGATCAGCTTGTTACTGAGCTTGAGTCCAAACTTAACGAGCAACAAATTACATTCATATTGTCTGTTTTTGAAAAGTTAGCAAATACAAAAAAGGGAGCACAAACGCTCCCTAAATAAGAATTTACTTAACTAGATTATTTACGCCATGCGCCTTTAGGAATGGTTTGATCTAGCTTTTTGTTTTGCGAAGGATCAAAAGTAGGTAATTTACCTGCCTTACGTTGTGTGTTGTAATCCTTCGCGAGCCAAATAACGACGCCCGATAACATAAATAAAGCGATGACGTTAACAATAGCCATTAAACCCATCGAAACATCGGCAAGGGTCCATACGAGTGGCAATTCCCCAAGCGCACCAAACATCACCATACCAAGTACCAATAATCGGAATATCAACATACCCGAAGCATGGTTATGCTCTAAGAACAATAAATTGGTTTCGGCATAAGAATAATTAGCAACTATCGAGGTAAATGCAAAAAACAAAATTGCAATCGCAACAAATATCGCACCCCAACTACCAACGTGTTCTTCAAGGGCAGCTTGTGTTAACGCAATGCCAGTTACACCTGAATTAGGTATAAGCTGTTGTGATAATAAAATAAGGGCTGCAGTTGCAGTACATATAATAATTGTATCTACAAATACGCCGAGCATTTGTACATAACCTTGTGAGGCAGGGTGCGGTGGGTTAGGTGTTGCCGTTGCAGCAGCGTTTGCAGCGCTACCCATACCAGCTTCATTAGAGAATAGACCTCGTTTAATACCCTGGATCATGGCCTGCATTACACCATAACCTATTGCACCCGCACCCGCTTGCTCGATACCAAAGGCACTATTAATAACATGCATAAATACGTCCGGTAATAAATCGTAGTTCATGGCACACACATAAAGTGCAACTAACAAATAAGCCAGCGCCATAAATGGCACAACCATTTCTGCAAAACGTGAAATAGTTTTTAAGCCACCAAAAATAATAATGCCTGACCCTAATACTAAGCCGATACCTACAACATAGTTTGGAATACCAAACGCAACATTAAATGCAGCAGCAATAGAGTTTGATTGAACAGCATTAAATACCAAGCCAAAAGCAAGAATAAGGCAAAGAGAAAAGATCACACCCATCCAACGTTTGCCCAAACCATATTCCATATAATAAGCAGGGCCACCGCGAAAGTTGCCATCTTCATCGACGGTTTTATATGCCTGAGCAAGAGTACTCTCGGCAAAACTTGTCGCCATACCTATTAAAGCAATAAGCCACATCCAGAAAATTGCCCCGGCACCGCCTAAATAAAGTGCAACGGCAA
This sequence comes from Pseudoalteromonas shioyasakiensis, assembly GCF_022398475.1. Classification (GTDB taxonomy): domain Bacteria; phylum Pseudomonadota; class Gammaproteobacteria; order Enterobacterales; family Alteromonadaceae; genus Pseudoalteromonas. Next base: position 1,737 of record NZ_JAKEVM010000250.1, read on the forward strand.
CACCTGCCATATTACCCGTACCTACTCTCGCAGCTAAAGAAGTACAAAATGCTTGGAATGAAGAAATGCCATCGCCAGAACCTTGGCGGCTCTGAAACATCACTTTGATCATATGTGGGAATTGAGTGAATTGAATAAAACCGAGTCGAAGAGTGAAAAATAGCCCCGCAGCTATTAAAAGGTAAACCAGAATGTGACCCCAAAGGAGACCACTTATACTATTTATAATGTCTGTCATTTTTCTTGCCTTGTGAGCGAGTGGAAAATCTGCGGCGCAAGTTACCATAACAAGCGAGGAGAGTTTAGTTATTCTGCTAAAAAACATCAGTTATCCACAGCTGTTTGTGAGTAACTTGTTTGCACTTGGTGGGTATCTGATTAACTTGAAAATATTCAAAAAAACCTTCAAAAAGTGCTTGCGTTAATTCCTCGCATCCCTATAATGCGCATCCACTGACACGGCGGGCAGCAATGAAAAGCGCTGAACAAAGTGACAGGGAGTTAAGTAAAAATTCGGTTTAAAACGGTCTAAAAAGAAAGTTTAAAATTAAGTGTTGACTCGAAAAATTAAGGATGTATTATACGCATCCCTAGCGACAACGTCGCAACGTTCTTTAACAATATAAAGCAATCATCTGTGTGGGCACTCGTACAGATTGAGTTCTAACAGCAGATTCTAGTTCGCTAGATGACGCAAACAAATTTAGAGTCTCAATTTCTTATGAGTGACTATATAGTCAATTTATACAGAATTCATTGAGCATGAAACTTCGGTTTCAAAAAACTTTTAATTGAAGAGTTTGATCATGGCTCAGATTGAACGCTGGCGGCAGGCCTAACACATGCAAGTCGAGCGGTAACAGAGAGTAGCTTGCTACTCTGCTGACGAGCGGCGGACGGGTGAGTAATGCTTGGGAATATGCCTTATGGTGGGGGACAACAGTTGGAAACGACTGCTAATACCGCATGATGTCTACGGACCAAAGT
>NZ_JAKEVM010000251.1 GCF_022398475.1 Pseudoalteromonas shioyasakiensis
TTTTTAAGGTGTTATTATCTTCTATTAGGTGTAACGTGATTTTTAAAGGAATGCTTGTGATACGTACCGTACTTTTACTCTGTGCATGCTGGGTTTTGCCTGTTTGCGCTGGCACTATCTACAGCCAGTTTCCAACAGAGATTGACCCGCATGGTCACTATGTTTTTTATTCACATGGTTTTATCGTTGAAGGGACAAACCCTAAGCCTGTTCACAAAACCTTTGGTGTTTATGACTTTATTGCAGTAAAAGAAGCACTGGCAGATGAGAGCTATCATTTAATTGCCTATCACAGGCCAGAGGGCACTGAGCCATTTACGTTTGCGAAAAAGCTCGCTGTAGATGTTGAAGCATTGATCAGTGCCGGTGTTGCTGAGTCGAACATTAGTTTGGTTGGTTTTTCACGGGGCGGGGCATTGTCGATCCTAGCAGCCAATGAACTTAAGCGTACACATATTAACTTAATTATATTGGCAGGTTGTGCAGGCCTTATAAAAAATCACACATCAGTTAAGGCTTATGGCAAGGTGTATTCTATCTTTGAGCGCTCAGATCAGGTTGGCTCTTGCCAATTTTTAATTGATAGAAGTGACGTAACCAAGTTCGAAGAATTAAGCATTAATACAGGGCTCTCCCATGGCGCATTTTATAAACCAAAAGATGAGTGGCTGTTACCAATTAAGAAGTGGTTAAAGGATTAACTATGCCTTATATATTGCTCGTTTTGGTGATCAGTGTTTTGGGCGTGACCTCCGTAAGCTATGCTGAGCCGTTTACTTTGCCACATACTAATACTGTGTTACTTAAAGATAAACATACCGAAAACGAATACCCCATTACGATTAAATTGCCACGCAGCTACCAAAAGCAAAACCAGAAGCGCTACCCAGTTGTTTACCTGTTAGATGCAAACTACAGTTTGCCAATTACCTCTGGTGCTAGTCGCTTTATGATGAATTCGGGGACTATAGAAGAGGTAATTATCGTTGCAGTAGGATATCAAAAAGGTGTATCAGGGCTTGATAGCCGTATTTATGACTATACGCCATTTGAAGATAAAAATTGGCAGCGTAAAACTGGCGGAGCAAGTCAGTATCTAAACTACCTAAAACATACTGTATTGCCTTATATTGAGGCCGACTTCAGAACAACCCAAAAAAGTACGTTAGTCGGTAACTCACTTGGCGGTTTATTTGCGGCTTATACCTTATTCACTGAGCCTTCGCTTTTTTCAAATTATATTATCGGCAGTCCTTCAGTGTGGTTTAAAGAAAACTCAATATTAGCTATGGCTGTAAAACCAGCTGCCAACACAACAAAACTTTACATCGCAGTGGGAGAACTTGAAGAAAGGGAAGGTGAAAAAATGGTGTCGGGCGCAAGGCAATTAGCAGCTAAAATTAATAAACATAGCGGCGCGCTGGTTACAACAAATTTATTTGTTATCCCTCAGGCACGCCATGCAACTGCATTCCCAACAACGATTACCCAAGCCTTAGACTGGATTTACCAGGTTAATGGTAATTAAAGAGCGTGACACTTTTTATATTTTTTGCCGCTCCCACAAGGGCACTCGTCGTTACGGCCAATTTTAATATCTGCAACTGGCGTTATATCACCATCTAAGTAACGCCATAGGCCATCTTCTTTAATAAAACGCGACTTTTCTTGTAACTCACAATACAAGTTTTGATAAAAGTAATTAGCTTTAAATTCTACAAAACCTTCTTGCTCGTTATGTTCAGTATCTAAAACACTTAGCTTGGTAAAACGGCAGCTATTAGCAAAATCTTTAATTTCGCGAACAGGGTTAGCGGCTTGCTGGCTTTGTGCATAGGTACTGAATACATATTTCGCATCTTTCAGCGCGTATGCACTAAAACGAGAACGCATAAGTTGCTCTGGCGTATCAGCTTGGCTTGCACCTGTATGAAAAGGTTGGCAGCAAAGCTCGTAAGTCGATTCGCTGCCACAAGGACAAAGGGAGTGTGTGAGTGATGTCATAACAACTTACCTAAAACTATAAATTGTTATTTTAACAAGCCTATTGTGGCTGCGGTACTAAATTGTTTAATTGAGCGCTTTTTGTAAAACAATAAAACTTAGCAGATGCCTGCTCAAGGTTTAAGTTCATCGAATCAAGTTGATGATTGTTAACAATATCTGTCCATGTGATCACAGCAGCAAAATTACCGTTATGTAATGCTGAACTAAGAACATACTCAAGATTAACTAAATGTTTTTGTCTGATCACAAGAAGTTTGCTGGTATCAATCGAACACGAATCTAGTAAGGCTTTACTAGGAACATGATCAGGAGCAATTAATAGTGTCCATGCATTTTGGCTATTGTAATGATGCAATACTTTTAATAGCTCAAAGGTTGCTGATATTTCGTCTTCAATTTGAATTAAATTAACAGACGCTTTGTCGTTATCTTGTTGGTAGCTTTTAACTGTTCTTAAGGTAATTGGCTGTAACATAACTTTCACTCACTGGTTGTTTATACAGTATGTGTATACAGTAGTTTATACAGTGTTTTTGCGCAAGTAC
>NZ_JAKEVM010000252.1 GCF_022398475.1 Pseudoalteromonas shioyasakiensis
ATCTTGTTATGTAATAAAATCCTATATATCAGTAAATTGCAGCCAATACAGACAACCAAGAACAAAATATTTGAGATTAAAACAAATTATTCAACACATCCTCAAATGCCTTTGAATCTTCATCTACAATATACATTGCAGTTGTAACTTCTTTAGAGTGGCCAAGAAGTTTACTAATTCTGCTTATCTTAACGCCTTTTTCATCGAGCCAAGTCGCGTATGATCGCCTTAGAGAATGGGGAGCAACAGTGTTATATTTTTTACAAAGTTCATAAATAGCGCTGCCAGTTAAAGGGTTACTATTTTCAACATCAATGTTTCCACTACGTGGCACTTTGACAAATAACGGACCTGGCTTTATACCTCGAACGTTCAACCAGTCTTCTAAAGCAATTTTTGTAACAGGGTGGATCGCAACATATCTTTCCTTATTACCTTTACCAATAATCTTCAAATACTGAGTATTTACTGTAACTCTATCTTCGTTACTAAGCTCTAAGACTAATGATGAAATATCTATTGTGGCCAACTCACTTCTTCTTAACCCGGTACCAATTAAAATATGAAAAAGCGCCAAATCTCTAAGCATTTTATTTCTATTAGTTGGGTTTGAGCTTGCTATTCTCTCCAAAAGCCCTTGGAAACTAGAACGAGAAATTACCTGATGTTTTTTAATTCTAGAGCCGGTTTCTCCTTTCACTTTTAGAATACCATCTAGCTGCAATCTAGAAATCTGTCCTAACAAATAGGCATGCTCACATACACCCTTTACAACGGATACATATAATGAAATCGTTTTTGGAGATAGTTCCTTGGCTTTTAGGTTATGGATAAGGCTATTTAAATCAGTTGAAGTAATTTCTGCCCAATTAATTTCATAAAAATCTGCGTAGCCAGTATGTTTTGCAATCGCTTGCAAGCATCGAGTGACGGTCTCTTTGGATGTATCCGCCGCCAAAGAGTTGACATAATTGAATATCGGACATTTAGGGTTTACATAAATCTCATTTAATTTTTGATTAACCTTGGTAGCCGGTAATTGAGGCTGTTTTAAATCGATAATCTTTTCCAATCTGCTGTTCATAATTTAAATTCATACGAAACCATAAGCACTGTACATTTATACATCCAAAATAAACTTGTGTAAATGCCCATTTATGCAATTTAAATGTTATGTTAAATCAACTATAAAATAGAATCTTGGGAAATTAGACTCTATTAATTAAAAAGATTTTTCTAGGTAGAAGGGGGGTGTTTTACTTCCGAAATTTAACAAGTAAAAGATAAAATTAAACACTGCATTTTACTTTTTAACTTCATCTAATTGTTCGACGGCAAAATGGCGCGGGCAATCCCTATATTGATTTCCACCTAAATGCTCTTTGCCTTTACAACTAAATCCACTTACCTCAAAATTTATTACCGTGGCGGGGTTAGAGCACATAGGGTTGCTGCACTTTACACTTTGTACTGTTTGACTATCGCTATTTCTAATTATCGTGTTCAATTTCTCAATGGGATTCATCTCGGTAATTTTATATTCCATAGAACTTCCTTTTATATTTCAGTTGATATCAGCCTACTCTTTAACCTTAATTTATACGTGGATCATACGCAACTTTATAAATGCCACTCCAATCATTTGGTAAGTTACAAGAGTCGTCAATACGATTTGAAACTCCCTTATGTTGTCATCTGAAATACTTAGCTCAATATTTAGATGGGCGTAAATTAATGCAAAAGGTATCGAAAATATTAAAATACCAGGTATTGAATTCTTAATATCTTGCCATGAAGGGAGCATGCATTGAGCTATAGCTAAAACCACCAACCAGCGTAGAAAATACGAAACATAAGGGTTTGGTTGAGTTGGTTCTGGGCCTATAAAATAAATTGCAATTGCACCTAAGTACAAAGGCGCCATGCCAATGAGTAAATCAATAATTTTAGAACCAATTGAAGAGCCGTTCTTATAAATAACATATGCAGGTGAGGACATATTAAAATTTGGTATGAACTTACAGTGTACAATTTTCCTTAGGGTTAATCGGGCTATAAAATAATGAGCAGCTTCATGCAGAGGTATCCCAATCAAAAACAATATTTTTGAAAATTTGGTGTTGCTTTGCTTTATGTATTCTCGCAATAAAATATTGAGAATAAGGAGAGTTATTAGTAAGAGCATATTAACTTTCGAATCAGGAGATTAGTCCGATACTAACCAGTATCGGACTTAAGCAATTGAATTATAATTAATTATTTAAAACCACCGACTTTACTTGATAAGAAAATAAAGGCAATTATAAATTCACCAACCACTACAGCGAACAGCCATTTTATATTTTCTGTATCAAATTTCATGAAGTCCAAAAAAAATATAATTACTCCAATTAAAAACCAAATTAAGAACTGAGTTTTCATAATTAACTCTCTAATTCATGAGCATCTTTGGCTTGAGCGATCATTTCAAGAGCGTCATTAATTTCGGTTAAAG
>NZ_JAKEVM010000253.1 GCF_022398475.1 Pseudoalteromonas shioyasakiensis
TTTTAACCTTGTAATAAGCTTAATGCCGCTTGAGGTCTTTGATTTGCTTGACCTAAAATTGTTTGGCTTGCTTGCTGTAAAATTTGGTTTTTAGTCAAATTAGCCGTTTCAGCTGCGAAATCAGCATCTTTAATTCGTGATTTAGCAGCCGATAAGTTTTCTGAAATATTCGCTTGGTTACGAATAGTCGATTGAAAACGGTTTTGTACAGCACCCAATTCAGCACGCTTTTTATCTACTACAGCAATCATAGAATCCATAGCTGCGAGCACTTGCTGAGCATTTACTTGAGAAGATACACTTATTCCGCTTGCAGTAATATTGCTAAAACCTGCTGTAGCTGCGGTTAATCCAGTGCCTATATCACTAATACCTGCAACCAATGTAGACATTCCTTTTCCGCTCACGCCTGAAGCAATACCAGCTATACCCGACATAGTGAAACCACTATTTGCAGTTAGTGAGTTAGCTGTACTTCCAACATTTTTCATACTAAAGCCGATAGTCTGAACGGCATCAGCACCAATTTGAAAACTAGCGGAGTAACTCCCATCAAGTAAGTTTTGGCCACCAAATGTGGTATCTGCAGCAATACGGTTTACTTCAGCAGATAACTGACGAATCTCTTCTTGGAGAGCAAGTCTGTCTTCATCCGTATTTGAACCGTTTGCTGCTTGTTGTGCAAGGGTTCTAATTCGCTGAAAACTTGAAGTAATTTCTTCTAATGCCCCTTCAGCTGTTTGCGCAAGTGAAATACCATCGTTCGCATTTCGGTTACCTTGATTCAAACCTAGAATTTGTGATTGTAAACGGTCAGAAATTTGTAAACCGGCAGCATCATCAGCTGCGCTATTAATACGTAGGCCTGAAGATAGACGTTTAAACGAAGTATCTAAATCTGTACCTGTTCTATCCAACTGTCTTTGTGCATTTAATGCACTAACATTAGTATTTACATATAAAGCCATAATAAACTCTCTTCTTATCTGTCAAAGTAAAGTCACTTATTAAAAAGTGAATTTGACAAAGTGACCCTTACAGCGGCAAATCTAAGTCGCCTGGGGCAAAATACTGCCACTTTGCTGATTAGTTAATTAACTTGAAGTAATGAGAGCAATTAATAGGCCAACTATTAATTAAGATTAAAAAAGGAATAAAAAGGCTCCATTTAGGAGCCTTAAGAGAGATAAGTTTAAGAGTGGGTTTAATAACACAAATTATGGCATAATCTGTGCTTTATGTTTTATGTTCTTACAAATGTTAGAACACTACTGTCAGGATTTTGAGCGCCTCCGCTTTATAATCCTACCTTAGCGCCTTTGTTAATACCCCATTAGACAAAGGCGCTTTTCTTTAAGTCAAAGTTTTGACTTCACTTTGACTCAAATTCCCAACTATTAACCTAGTAAGCTTAATGCCGCTTGAGGACGTTGGTTAGCTTGACTCAAGATTGTTTGGCTAGCTTGTTGTAAGATTTGCATCTTAGTTAGGTTAGCTGTTTCAGTCGCGAAATCTGTATCTTTAATACGAGATTGAGCTGCACTTAAGTTTTCAGAGATATTAGCTTGGTTACGAATCGTTGACTGGAAACGATTTTGAACCGCACCTAGCTCTGCACGCTTTTTATCAACTACCGCAATCATAGCATCCATACCAGCCAAGATTTGTTGTGCATTAACCTGAGAAGACACACTGATTGTAGTTGCGCCGAAAGCTGAGAAACCAACAGTTGCAGCAGTCAAACCTGTACCTACATCACTAATTCCTGCAGCAAGAGTGGACATACCTTTACCTGTCACACCAGAAGCAACACCAGCAATACCTGACATAGTAAAACCACCGTTAGCAGAAAGCGTATTAGCTGTACCACCAACATCCTTCATGCTGAAGCCAATTGTTTGAACAGCATCAGCACCCACTTGGAAACTTGCTGAGTAAGAACCGTCAAGTAAATTTTGGCCACCGAAAGTAGTATCTTCAGCAACTCGGTTTACTTCTGATGCTAAAGAACGAATTTCTTCTTGAAGTGCCAAACGATCTTCATCAGTGTTTGAACCATTCGACGCTTGTTGCGCAAGGGTACGTATACGTTGGAACATTGACGTTACTTCGTCTAGTGCACCTTCAGCTGTTTGCGCTAAAGAGATACCGTCGTTCGCGTTACGGTTACCTTGATTAAGACCGTTAATTTGCGATGTTAAACGGTCAGAAATTTGTAGACCAGCCGCATCGTCAGCAGCGCTGTTGATACGGAAACCAGATGATAAACGCTTGAATGAAGTGTCAAGTGAGTTACCAGAATTCATTAATTGTCTTTGAGCGTTTAATGAACTAACATTTGTATTTACATAAAGTGCCATGATATTTCTCCCGAAGTAAACTTATCATTTACTCTCAAACTTACTCTAATTAAGCGGTAACTGTTGTTTGTTACTCTGCTTGGTTAATTAAGTTATCGGTCCGCTCAAAAAATCCT
>NZ_JAKEVM010000254.1 GCF_022398475.1 Pseudoalteromonas shioyasakiensis
ATATAAAGGTAAATATTTTAAAGCTCAAAGTGGCAACTATAACTGCTATGCTATTTCTGGTTAGTGTATCTTTTTTTGCACTTGGCAATTTTTGTAACGGCTTAATTTATAAGAATAAAATTTTAATTGCCGACTTCATGCATTTTGGCTTTTATAAACCACCAACTCTCATTCAGATGGCTTTAAACTGGCTAACTATCTTAATAGTTATCTTGTTACTTTCTTTAAATTTCATCATTGCTTCAGCACCTTTCAAAGCAAGAAAGCACTTTAAAACTAGTTTTATTGATAACTCATAACTGTGGCAACTTAAATTATAAGTAACTAACTGCTCTGTAAATCTCCACCCATAAAAAAGCAGCCCACTCGGGCTGCTTGAAACTTATAGCTTAAGGCTTAAAGCTAAATACTTTTAAAAAGGCAAATAGATTTGCGCGCTTAGGCCACCTTCTGGACGATTAAGTAGTTGTACTCGGCCGCAGTGCATATCGACAATACGTTTAATTATCGCAAGGCCTAAGCCACTGCCTTCGCTACCGCGAGCGGCATCACCTTGTTTAAACGGTTCAAATACAGTTTCAAGTTCGCTTTCTGGGATCCCCGGGCCGTGATCGTTAACCACGACCATGGCAAACTTTTTATTACTGCTCACGCGGGTTTCAACCTCTATATCACCATCTGAATAGCGAATTGCGTTTTCAATCATATTAGTAACAACACGCTTTATTGCTACCATACTCACTGGCACTTCGCTTAAGCTCGGATTCTCTTTAAAGGTAATAGTGCGGTGATGTTTTTGTTCAGCTTCGACAACTTCAGAAACAATCGCGTTTAAGTCTTCTAGCTCAAGTTCTTCACGTTTGTGATGGCGTAAATATTCAATGAATTGGTCGATAATGGCATTCATGTCTTCAATATCATGAATGATCCCTTCACGCAGGTAATCTTCATCGTCCGACATCATTTCGGTGGCAAGGCGAATACGTGTAAGCGGCGTGCGCAAGTCATGAGAAACACCTGCCATTAATAACCGACGGTCATTCTCAAGGGCAGCAATTCCACGCGACATTTGGTTAAACGCACGGGTTACTTCAATAACTTCAGTAGAGCCTTGCTCTTCTAGCTTGGTAGAAAAGTCACCCACCCCTACTTTAACAGCGGCTTGTTGCAGTGCCTTTAAAGGTCTATTTAGATGGCGGGCAAACAACCACCCACCGAGTACACTTAAAAAGCCAATACTCGATAAATAAAAGGTTAAGAACTTCAGGTTGTTTTCTTGCAGGCCGGTGAGCGGCACGCGCACCCAATAACCCGGTGCTTGCGGTGCTTCAACCCAGTAAACAAGTGGATCGGTTTGGCTTATTCGTACCCGAGCAGAGCCATTGAGTTCTTTCGACATACTGCGCGATAGCATGGAGTACTCACGAGTTTCAGCCAACCCCTCACTCATCGCTTGACGTTGGGTCATCACTTCGATGCCGGTGATCTCAAAAAACTTGTCTGAGGCTTCCTTGCTTACCTCAACCCCTTCTTCCCATTCGATAAACACGGTTTTCACCTGTTTCGAAAGGATCAGGTTTACTTGTTCTATAGTTGGTTTAACAACATAAAAACTGACCGTGATATAAGAGACAATTTGATTGATTAACAGCAGGGCCGCAACCAAAAATACCGTTTGTCCAAACGCACTACGTGGAAACATGCCCATTACTGTTATTTTTCACCGTCTGGCACAAATACGTAGCCTAAGCCCCATACTGTTTGTATATAACGAGGATTAGCGGCATCCACTTCAATCATACGGCGTAAGCGTGAAACCTGAACATCGATACTGCGCTCAAGCGCACTGTAATCTCGGCCACGTGCTAAGTTCATCAATTTATCGCGACTAAGCGGTTCACGAGGATGAGTCACTAACGCTTTTAATACCGCAAACTCACCACTGGTTAACGACATTGTTTTATCACCATGGCTCATTTCGCGGGTCGCAAGGTTTAGTGTGAAGTCACCAAAGCTAATTTCGTTTTCTTCGGCAGCCGGCGCACCTGGCACTTCTTTAGCACGACGACGTAAAATTGCTTTAATACGCGCTAACAGTTCACGTGGGTTGAATGGTTTAGGAATATAATCATCAGCACCAAGCTCTAAACCGATTATGCGGTCAACTTCATCGCCTTTGGCTGTGAGCATTACAATTGGAATGTCATTTTCTTTTTGACGTAAACGACGGCAAATTGATAACCCATCTTCACCTGGTAACATTAAATCTAATACAATCAAGTGGAAGTTCTCGCGCTCTAATAAGCGATCCATTTGCTCTGAATTTGCTGCTGAGCGAACAATAAAGCCTTGTTCTACAAGGTAACGCTCTAGCAAACTACGTAAGCGCATATCGTCATCAACAACCAATACTTTTGTCGTTTCGTGTCCCATAACTTTCATTCTTTTTGTAATATGTTACTTATTAA
>NZ_JAKEVM010000255.1 GCF_022398475.1 Pseudoalteromonas shioyasakiensis
AATTAGCTCAGCATTTGAGGTATAGGCTGTTAAGAAATAACAAAAATGGGTTAAATAGTTTTCCAAAATATTATCTCGATTTTTTCTAATAAAATAGCCATGCGTTTTAACCAAATATTCAACTTCGTTTATTACATACTCTAAATGATATCTACCTAAAAAATTTTCAACACTTTCAAGTTCTTCTATGTAAAAAGTAATTAGTGACAACTTGCCTAAGACAATTTGCTCAATTCTATTCGCATTCATTTTTATTAAATAAGTAATTGAGTCTGCCTCATCACTTGTAAACCAAACTAGAGTGGCTTTATTTATTTGAGACATCTTACGTTCTTTATTGTCTACCTCTAAGGATAAACAACTATTCAAACTTCTACTTAAGTTATCTAACTGGTTTAAAATGTGTGTTTCTTTAGCGCTTTTCAGGCTTGATTTAATTTGAGTTTCTAAGTGCTTATTCTGTTCTAAGCCTACTTTAATTAGTTTTTCCGAATGTAACCTTTGCTTTTCAGACTCGGAAAATTGCCGTTCTTGGGCTGATTTGTTCAACTCTAACTGTTCTAAATTAATTTTTGCTGTTTTTTCTGCTGAAATAGCAGCATCTAAACCTGCTTTTTGCTGCAACCTGAGTGAATAAATTAAAATTACAATAGAGCAAAATGTTAAAAGTGGATTTAAAAGCCCACCAAAAAAATCGCCTGTTGCACCCCAGTCGGCAAGTGTTTTAGCAGGGCCTACACCAAAATGACTTATAAACAACACTATTATTATTGAAATAGGAGCCAATAAAAGAATTAACCCTAACGATAATCTTCTAGTCATAAATATCCTTTTTCTGAATTAAACTTCCTTACCAGTATCATCTTTTTTCTTTTCAGCCTTTTGGTTACTGCTTAAATCTACTTTTTTGATTAATTCCATCATCAGCTCTTGAGTATTTAATGGGAAACTATCTTGTTGGTTTAAGTTTGTTTGTCTTGAAGCAAAGATTCTTTCCGCAATTGAGATCTTTATCCTGTTTTGATCTTCTTCTGGTAGTGAGGCTATATAAGGTGTGATTGCTTTAAGGTCCAGAGCTGTATGATGATAATTATATTGCTGCTCACGGTGCTTTGCTGATTCTCTAGAAAGGTAAGCTGCTGGTATTGATAAAATGAACACTAGTACAGTGCGAAAAATTGAACTTTCCCAATCAAACCCTGAATGAGTCGAGTCATAAAATGAATAGCAAACTATACCAATGATTACAGCCATACAACCGAGTGACCCTAACCTGAGCCAATTAGCTGCTTTCTTTTCTTCTGCTGCACTTGTGTCAAAATCATCAGCCATCACCCGATTACTAGCTGTAGAAAGTAACTTATCAATTTGTTCCTCTTTTTGAGCAATATCATTCATGCCATTGTTATAAATATCATTTATTGATTTAACTTTGTCATTGTAAAGTTGTTCTATATTTGTCACAGAGCTTTCTAAAGAACTAATTTTATTTTGAAACTCATTTGAATTATTCTCAATTTCTTGACAAGAGTTTTTCATTATTGAATGGAGGTTTAAAAGCTTATTTTTTTCATCTGTAAACTTTTCATCTAATATTTGAACTAATGAGTTCAATTTGATTTCTATTCTCTGCTCAAGCTTTTCATCCAAAATATGTAATTGACTACCATTACTGTTTTCTTCAGGGTAATTTGAGGTTAAAAAATTATGTGTGAAGCTACGAATGTCTGATAACAGATCTCGATAATTATCAAACATCCCTATTCCGCCTAATGAATTTTCAACCGGAATAGGGATGTTTCGCAACATCTCCAATAACATGGAGAGGTGCTCTCGGAATTTTTTCAAAAAAACATTTTCAACATCCTCAATTAAAGCACTGTTTGTTTTTGTTAATTGATCTCTTGTTCCAGCAATTGATTTTTTAAGAGACTCTAATGAATCTTCAATCCTCCTAAAATGATCCCTAGTTAGTTGAGCATTAATTGTATTCTTAGTTACTGATTTTTTATTAACCTCAGCTCCTAATTGTTTAAACTTCATCGAGAACGATTCAACAAATCCCTCACAATCATCAATATCCATTTGTAACCCTATAAGATTATTATTTTTTACTATCAAAGCACAAAAGCAGACATTATCTCAATAACTTCTTTTTCATCACGCTCCGACAAACCCAAAAATGGTCTTGCGGGTATTGCAGCTAAACGGGGGATCATATCGCTGGCGCCACCGAATTGATGGATTGCAGCATATTCAAGGTTTGAGCCGAATTCGAGTGAAGAATCCCCAATATTGTAAGCCAAGGTATCACGTAATATGTCATTAAGCCGGAGTATTTTATCTTTTTCTTTTACTTTGCGTAGTCAGGGGCGAGTACTTGCCTAGATTCATTGACTGGGTAGCTTTTTTAAATCGAATAGGTTACGTTGAAATGACATTGAGTATATTAAA
>NZ_JAKEVM010000256.1 GCF_022398475.1 Pseudoalteromonas shioyasakiensis
GCATAACTAAAGCAAGTCTTGCTGCTCGCCTTTTGTAAAAAAATTTGATTAAAAGTGTAATTAATTTTAATCTCTTAACATAAAAATCATATGCTAAATTTTAATTGGTTAGTCTTTGAATGGATACTAAAGTAATTAACAATTCGTCAACTAATTCGCCTGTCACTAATTTCCCGTTTCTTGATTGTGGCTCATTACCTAAGTGCTTCGATGATGAAGATCTCTTGTTAGAAATTTATACAAAGTCGAATTTCAAAGATACACTTAAAAAATTTTGCAAAAAAGGAAGATGGTTAGGAAAGCCAACTAGCAAGAATTACATTAATCAAAGTGAGTTTATGAAACTCATCAAGTCTTTACTTAACAGTCCTGATGGAAGAAAAGCCTTATCTGAAAAACATTCTGACGCGGCTTTACACTCGGCTATTTGGCATTGGCTGGGAAAAGAAGCTCCGATATTGCAAAAAAAAATATTACAAATTTGTAACAAACAGAATGGGCGTTACTTTTTACAAGCTGAAGCATTAGAATCGTTTATTAAATCAGAACGAGAATATGTCTACTCAAATAAAAATCAATTCAAGTATATGGTAATTGCCTTTGCAATGTTGCAAGAACAAGATAGGTTTAAATTTAGGGACTTACTTTTCGAAACTTTCCCTGAGCTGCAAGAAGAATTCGATTCTAATTCGTTTGAAAAGACAAATCACACAGGAGTTTTGATTAATAATTTGGATGCTTTCTCAAAATTAATTGAAAGCTTCAAAGAAAGTTATGAATTTCTAGCAAAAGAGTACTTTACTTTTAACTCAGAAATAGAGCGCCTCAAAATTGGGGTTACTTTTGAAACTTTTGAAAGTAACTACCCCGAAATATTGCAGGTCGTTATGGATAAAGCTAAAAGTATAACTTCCGTTATCAGCGAAACAGTAAAATTTACAAATGTAACTTGTGGAAATAGCAATTGCAAAAACTGTAATTCATTAGGCCTTCTTCAATTTTACAACTTTGACCGGAAAAGCGAGATACCAGTAATAATTGAAGAATTTAAAAACAGATATGAGGCTTTAACAAAAGCAGAGCACACTTTATTTAAAACAATGTCTAACTTAAAGAATTTGAGGAACGAGGAGACTAAGATAATTAATTTTGCTCAACTTGAAGAAAAGCCATTTGAATATAGTCCAAATCAAGACTCTTTCTGCGATATTCTTACTATTGAAAAAAAGTTTCAGGCTGCTATTGAAGAATTAAACTTAAAAGCATTAGACAAGTTAAGTTTTGTAAAGAAAGAATTGATCGGAAAAATCACGGAGTTCATTGAAAGTACATCACTCGATGATGTCGCACTGAAAGGTCTAAATTCGAATGAGCTAATTGAAGAAGTTAAGAAAGCTACATCAATAGTTGATATTGAAAACTTAAATGATAAGTTTAATAAAATAACAAATTGCTGCTTAGCTAATGCAAATGCTGTAAGTATTTTAGCAAAAAATATAGATGCTAATGATGCAAGTGAGTTCGATCAAATTTATAGACTATGTGACATATTGATCAAAGAAAAAAAGGGCGACATCGCTCTCTTTATTCTTTATTTTTATCCGGATAAAAGTTTATTAAATGGACTTGAAGCTAGAAAAGCAATCGAGATTATACTTCAATATTTATTCGACAACAATGAACCCACTTTACATTACTTTTTTGAGTTATTCAGAGCTCCAACTTTCTTAGGTTATTTAACACGTATAGAAGCATCTAGGTTTCTGATAGAAAGACTTCTTATTTTAGGGGTCTTTTCAAGGTTAACAGAAAACACCAATTTCAAAATTGATATAAGTAGCTTCTATTTAGGCGCAAAAAATACAGAGAAGTTACCCAAGATCATTCAGGAAGTTGTTGCTGCGATTGTTTCAAATAAGTCCATTCGCTTTATTGACGATAATTCAGATTCAGGACTTGAAAACATTGAACGAAATATTGATTCACTTCTACTTTTTGAAGATGGTAAATATAGGAATGCACAACGTGATGCAAAACATTATGGAAGGTTCGAAAGCGTTATTGTGTTTCCTAAACTTATAGAGTTTTGGAAGGAAGTAAAGTTTAAGCTAGATAATAATGGCATTGATTCGCTGATACACATGATAAGAGAGAGAGAGTCTTCTGATTGGTATTTGGAACTAGAAAAAGCCTATGACAAAAGTTTAATAAAGCATACATACTATACTAATGTTACAAAAAGCTTAATTGAGAGTTTTTTACAACTGGTTAAAAATTATGTCGACGAATATTTAATTG
>NZ_JAKEVM010000257.1 GCF_022398475.1 Pseudoalteromonas shioyasakiensis
GTTACGCTGTCATAAAACGCGTTTGGCGTTGTATGGTTAAGCCTCACGGGTAATTAGTACAGGTTAGCTTAATGGCTCGCACCACTTCCACATCCTGCCTATCAACGTTGTAGTCTTCAACGGCCCTTCAGAGACTTTAAAAGTCTAGTGAGAACTCATCTCGAGGCCTGCTTCGCGCTTAGATGCTTTCAGCGCTTATCAGTTCCGAACGTAGCTACCGGGCAGTGCCATTGGCATGACAACCCGAACACCAGCGGTTCGTTCACTCCGGTCCTCTCGTACTAGGAGCAACCCCTCTCAATTCTCAAACGCCCACGGCAGATAGGGACCGAACTGTCTCACGACGTTCTAAACCCAGCTCGCGTACCACTTTAAATGGCGAACAGCCATACCCTTGGGACCGACTTCAGCCCCAGGATGTGATGAGCCGACATCGAGGTGCCAAACACCGCCGTCGATATGAACTCTTGGGCGGTATCAGCCTGTTATCCCCGGAGTACCTTTTATCCGTTGAGCGATGGCCCTTCCATTCAGAACCACCGGATCACTATGACCTACTTTCGTACCTGCTCGACGTGTCTGTCTCGCAGTTAAGCTGGCTTCTACCATTACACTAACCGTACGATGTCCGACCGTACTTAGCCAACCTTCGTGCTCCTCCGTTACTCTTTGGGAGGAGACCGCCCCAGTCAAACTACCCACCAGGCACTGTCCGTAAYCCCGATTAGGGRCCAACGTTAGAACATCAACACTACAAGGGTGGTATTTCAAGGACGGCTCCACAAAAACTAGCGTTTCTGCTTCAAAGCCTCCCACCTATCCTACACATGTAGGGTCAATGTTCAGTGCCAAGCTGTAGTAAAGGTTCACGGGGTCTTTCCGTCTAGCCGCGGGTACACAGCATCTTCACTGCGATTTCAATTTCACTGAGTCTCGGGTGGAGACAGCGTGGCCATGGTTACACCATTCGTGCAGGTCGGAACTTACCCGACAAGGAATTTCGCTACCTTAGGACCGTTATAGTTACGGCCGCCGTTTACCGGGGCTTCGATCAAGAGCTTCGTCCGAAAACTAACCCCATCAATTAACCTTCCGGCACCGGGCAGGTGTCACACCGTATACGTCATCTTGCGATTTTGCACAGTGCTGTGTTTTTAATAAACAGTCCCAGCCACCTGGTCACTGCGGCTCCCGTCCGCTTARAGAGCAAGTCTCATCACAGATAGGAGCGTACCTTCTCCCGAAGTTACGGTACAATTTTGCCTAGTTCCTTCACCCGAGTTCTCTCAAGCGCCTTAGTATTCTCTACCTGACCACCTGTGTCGGTTTGGGGTACGATTCGGTATAATCTGAAGCTTAGAGGCTTTTCCTGGAAGTATGGCATCAACAACTTCACACCCTTGGGTGCTCGTCTCGTGTCTCAGTCTTAAGAGTCCGGATTTTCCTAAACTCTCAACCTACTCACTTTCACATGGACAACCAACGCCATGCTTGTTTAGCCTGCTCCGTCCCCCCATCGCAATTATACCAAGTACGGGAATATTAACCCGTTTCCCATCGACTACGCCTTTCGGCCTCGCCTTAGGGGTCGACTTACCCTACCCTGATTAACATGGGATAGGAACCCTTGGTCTTCCGGCGTGCGGGTTTTTCACCCGCATTATCGTTACTCATGTCAGCATTCGCACTTCTGATACCTCCAGCAWACCTCCCGGTWCACCTTCAACGGCTTACAGAACGCTCCCCTACCACTCAAACAAAKTTTGAATCCGCAGCTTCGGTGCATAGTTTAGCCCCGTTACATCTTCCGCGCAGACCGACTCGACCAGTGAGCTATTACGCTTTCTTTAAAGGATGGCTGCTTCTAAGCCAACCTCCTGGCTGTCTGGGCCTTTCCACATCGTTTCCCACTTAACTATGACTTTGGGACCTTAGCTGGCGGTCTGGGTTGTTTCCCTCTTCACGACGGACGTTAGCACCCGCCGTGTGTCTCCCGGATAGTACTTTACGGTATTCGGAGTTTGCAAAGGGTTGGTAAGTCGGGATGACCCCCTAGCCTTAACAGTGCTCTACCCCCGTAAGTATTCGTCCGAGGCTCTACCTAAATAGATTTCGGGGAGAACCAGCTATCTCCCGGTTTGATTAGCCTTTCACTCCTAGCCACAGGTCATCCCCTAACTTTTCAACGTTAGTGGGTTCGGTCCTCCAGTTGATGTTACTCAACCTTCAACCTGCCCATGGCTAGATCACCGGGTTTCGGGTCTATACCTTGCAACTA
>NZ_JAKEVM010000258.1 GCF_022398475.1 Pseudoalteromonas shioyasakiensis
CCCCACTTTGCAATAGGTGCGTTGCAAATGAATGGCGCAAGGTATGAGGCGTAATAACCTTTGTAATATTGGTTTGCTTTAATGCTTTTTTAATCGCTTTTCTAACACATGTAGGGTGGAAATGGTGGCGACGTATCTCGCCAGTTTCTGGGTCATCACTTAATTTGTAGGAAGGAAATAAGTATTGCCACGCTAGTGATTTATTAGCTGAGGGATATTTACGAGTTAAAGCGTTAGGCATCCACACACCTGCGTATCGCTCGTTTTGTAAATCTAATCTTAAATATTCTTCAACTTGCAAAATTTGATTTCTAAGTAGTGGGATCAACTCCGTTGCAAGAGTAACTATACGATGCTTGTTGCCTTTCCCGTTCCAAATTTGAATGCATTTGTAATCAAAATCAATGTCCTTTACTCGCAATTGTACCGCTTCCATCACACGCAAACCACTTCCATACATTAACCCCGTGATTAAGTAATATCGCTTGGAAAGATGACTCATCAATTGCTTTACTTCATCAGGCCTCATCACTACAGGCAGCTTGGGTTGTCGATTACTTCGTGCAAAATTCAAGTTTAAAGAAAGCTCATTTTTGACAATATGTTTATATAAAAAAGCCAGCGCATTTAAAGCTGCACTTTGTGTTCTAGGTGACATATTACGTTTTAATACAATATGGTCTAAAAACGCTTTGACTTCTGCATCTCCCATTGAGCTTGGRTGACGTTTGTTGTGAAAGTGAATAAATTTTGCGATCCAACCTAAATAAGCATTAATTGTTCTTAATGAATACTGACGARTGAGCAWATAGTCTGCAATGTAGTTTAAATAAGGAGAGCGAGTTTTCATTTTCATTCCTTTGAAATAAAGCTGTATATATACAGCTTTAGCTCAGTCGCTCGTATAGTCAAGAAAACGACCAATCGCTCGTTTTTATCCTGAGGTAAAAGCGACGACTCCTAAATTTTAATAACACTGGTAATTAGTTAACAAGTTTGTTAGAAATAATCTAATCAGAAAAACGAGCTACGCTGTGGTAGAAAAACGCGCGATTAGCTCGCTATAAACATGTTAGTTTTCAAAGGAGCCGAGTATTAATCTCAACAGATTCATCCATGAATTAGAATCGCTTTCTGACAGTAAAAGGTGTGATTTTTTTCGAGTTCTAGCTCACTCGTTAACAGTAGCTGTACGAGTTTATTTATGGGATAAGGAACTAGATGAATGCGAAAAACTAGATAGGGTTAAGTGGTTAAATGAGATTAACCACAGGGTAATTACCAAAATACATGTAAGGCCATATGACAAAGAAAGTATTGAGGGTTTCTTCGAAATGGTAAGTGACTACATTGAAAAGAACCCAACGATTTACGAGCAATTGGAACACTGTTTTAATAAGTCACTTCACCGTATCGGTGGAAGTTGAAAACTAACAAGGCAATTATGCGTGGGACGTCTAAAACTTGGCAGGCGCTCCTTCGTCGCTAATTATAGCCAAGCTTAATACGCCCCATATTGCGGCGTTATATGTAAATGGAGAGCACATGCCACCGCATCCGCTTAATGCAAGCTTAAACCATGTAATATCACAAGGTGTGGAAAACGCTCAGGACGCCATTTCAAAAGAAAATTTGAAGAATGCTGAAATAGAATTGGCGCATGTAAAATTGGTATCGAGTTTACTTGAACAATATTTGTTACATGGCGATATAGCGGGAAGTTTCACTGAGCGGTTAAATGATTACTGGCTAACATATAAACCCAAATATATTGAAAATGCTTTCTCCGTGTACGTAAATAATATGTATGTTCCTTGGCAATTTTTAGATCATGCTATAGAAGCTCATAATTACCGATTAACGCAAAAGTAATTTACATATAACAAGGCAATTATGGATGGGACGTCTAAAGCTTGGCTGGCGCTCATTCTTCGCTAATTTTAGCCAAGCTTAATACGCCCCATATTGCGGCGTTATAAGCCAAAGGAATATATGAGTTTACCGAGGGAACAATTAGCTAAAGTTAGAACTCCTTTTAGAGTGCTTGCGGGGTTCATCTTTATACTTTCATTTTTTGCTATTTTAGCTACCGTTACTTTTGCGTTTACAGAACCATATGATCATATT
>NZ_JAKEVM010000026.1 GCF_022398475.1 Pseudoalteromonas shioyasakiensis
TTTATAAGCTTTGCTCAGATAATTTAAATTAACCGGCAAAAGCCGTTGCTATTGGCGCTATATGAGTAATTCGCTTAGCGGTGTATCTTGGCGGTAGTGGTAAGCTATTTGCGCTTGTAGCAGCTCTGCGGTGGCTGTGGCATCATTCAGTGCGTTGTGGTTTTGATACGCAGGTAACGAATAACGAATACGAGAGTCTGCTAAGCGCACAGAATCAAGCTTAGAGTTAAATAATCGCCCTAGTAACCCCTGTTTTGCTCGAAGAGCACGAGTTTCTAGATCCAACGTATCAATAACTGCAAATTCAAGCCCTTCACCTAAGCGTGCTTGCAACGCTTGATATAAAAAATGCCTTTCAATGGGTGCAAAATGCACCACAATAATTTTGCCTTTTAATGCTGCTAACAATGGCTCCATAATTGTTGAAAAGTCTGGTGCATCACTCACTTCTGAGTGAGTTATACCATGAATAACAATCGACTCTTCAGCGAGCTTACGCCTTGGTTGAACAATCCAGTGTTGGCTATCTTTACAAAAAATACGCTTAGTATTGAATGGGATTAAACCAACACTGACGATATCGTCATCTTGATAATTTAGACCGGTTGTCTCAAAATCAAGTGCAACGAAGGGAACATCGCTAATAGGCATGTTTAAATCACAAAGAGCTGATTCATAAAATGCTTTAATTAGTGGCTGTTTGCTCTGTGCTAATAACTGTTGATACCGAGTCGGCCAATCAAGTTTCGCGCCTTGTTTTGCCATTACTTCATCCCAGTGTTGGCAGAATATCTGAATTTAAGGAAATTCTGCGCTTTATCTAAAATGGCAAACGCCTCTTTGAGATTACGCTGCTCAAAAGGAGAAAGTAAATGAGGCTCTAAGTCGTTATCTGGCGCTTCATCAAGCTTTTCTATTTGCCATGCTTGGTGTCTAATTCTGATCATGGCAATGTATTCTAGGGCGTCTCGTAAATCTTGTGCTTTACCATCAGGGAGTAATTTAGCTTCGATAATATCCTCTAAACGCTCGAATGAATTTTGTTTACGGCTGCCTATCGCTAATGCGTGCACGCGTATTACGTCAGATAAAGGCGCTGTACCGCGGCGTTTTAAGTTCATAGAGCGCTTGTGTTGTCCATTATGCTCTAACACAAAGTCTTTAAAGAAACCTAAAGGCGGTGTTCTGTTACGCGCATTCGCTGCAAGGTTTGCTAAGAAACGTTTATTCTTACGCCCTTCTGTTGCGATAAAGCGTTTGAGCTCATCGGCCCATTTGTTTTTACCGTAAACACCGTCTAAATCAAAAAAGATCGAGCTGTGTAACAAAGCCTGCGGTTTAGGTTCGGCCATCCAATCTGCAAATTGCTCTTTCCACTGCTCGCGTGTTAAACGCCACTTTTTAAATGACGCCATAATTTCGCCTTCACAATACTTGTAGCCACACTCAGCTAAACCGTCACAAACAAAATCAGCCAATTTCTGGAAGTACTCGTCATGTAACTCCTCGTTAAAATTATTATCAAGGATAATGGCATTATCTTGGTCAGTTACAATTAATTGCTCATCACGCGCCATTGAACCTAGAGCGATAAAGCAATAAGGAACCGGCGGTGGGCCAAACTTTTCTTCAGCTAAATCAAGTAAACGCTGTTTGAAGGTACGCCCTATTACAGCCATTGCGGTACCAATCATGTGTGAGTTAGCGTCTTCGTTAACCATGCGTACAAACACATTAGGCAGCTGCCTTGCATAGTGAGCTAAATCTTCAACCGATTGCTGAGCTAATATGCCGCGTACTAACAATAAGCTACTTTGCGACTCGTAGCGTAAAATATCTGATAACGAAATAACGCCAATCGGTTTTTTCTTAACGACTACAGGCAGGTGGTGAATATTATCTCTGAGCATTGCAAGCACGGCTTCAAACACATACGCATTGCTATCAAGAAGTACTAAGTCCTTTTGCATTATTTGCGCGGCTGGCGCTTCGTAACTTAACCCTTCAGCAATCACGCTGGTACGTAAGTCACGGTCGGTAATGATGCCAACTACTTGGCCGTCGTCGTCATCAGGATCATCACTGATTGGTTTATCGGCATCAGTAACCAGCACAGACGATACCGACTCTTGCGTCATCAATTGCGCAACCATTTGCACTGAGGCATCTTTTGCCACAGTGACAACATCACGATGAAGAAGCGACTTAACCTTAGCAGTTGTTAAATCATTGCTGTCAGCTTGTTCAACAATTGCTTGGTGAAGGCGCACATTACCATCGGCTTCAAAGAAATCGGCGAACACTTCGTACTCATCACAAAACTCGTTAAACAACTTAACATTGATGCAATAAACTAAGGTATCTTCAAGCGCCTTTGCCGGAAACCGCACTTTACGGTTCATAAGAAGGCCCATTGAACCAAAGATCCCACCGATAGTTAAACGGTTGTATAAATCACCGTCACGGCGATACATTTCAACGGCACCACTGCGTATGACATATAAATCAGCGATATCTTCGCCATAATTTAATATTTCTGTGCCTGCGCGAAAATAAGCGATTTCGATTTGTGCTGCGAGTTTATTTACTGCCTCTTCAGGAAGATCATCAAATGGAGCATGATCAGAAAGAAATTGGGCGATATCGACGTGTTCGGCTTGCATACGCGTACCTAGATTAAACCATTTGATTTAATTGTGAGGGTAATTGGCTATTTTTTCAAAGAAAAAATAGCCAATTAAGTAGGATTAAGCCTTTTCTAACTCTTCAGCCAGAAGTTTCGACTCATCTCCCCTTGGTTTAGTAAAGCGGGCTAAACCAAGATAAATAACAGGCGTTAAATACAGGGTAAATAACACCGCCAGTGCTAAGCCGCCAAATACCACCCAACCAATGGCGTTACGAGCTTCAGCCCCTGCGCCGGTAGATAAAATAAGTGGTAATGCACCCAGTAAGGTTGAAACCAGTGTCATCGCAATTGGGCGAAGGCGCACTAGTGCAGCCTCTTCTACCGCAACTCTAACCGAGCGTCCTTGGTCACGTAATTGATCAGCAAACTCCACTAGCAAGATGGCATTTTTAGCAATTAGACCAATCAGCATCACTAAACCAATTTGCGAGTAAATGTTTAATGATGTACCTGTTAGATACAGCGCTAGAATTGCAGATGTAATACCAAACGGTACTGTGATCATAACAACGATTGCACTATTCACACTTTCAAATTGTGCAGCCAATACCAGAAGAACAATTAAAAAGGCCAGAACATAGGTCACTAATACTTCATTGGCTGTTTCTTCAAAGGTTAATGCCTCACCTTTAAACGCCAAGCTGATGCCTGCAGGTAAAGATTGCTCGGAAATATCACGGATTTTTGTAACCAGCTCAGCAATAGTTACGCCCTCAGGCATTTCCATACTCAGTTCAATAGCACGGCGCTGCGCGTGGCGCTCAAGCTCTGCTGCAACACCTTCTTCAGTAATCGTTGCCACACTACTCAGTGGCACTAGTTGACCATTACGGCCACCAACATACAAGTTAGCTAAATCGCTTGGGTTAGTGATAGTTTGATTTTGTGCTTGCAGCATAATCGGGATTGATTGGTCACCAATATTTAAATCGGCGATATCATCACCATTGATTGCAGCGCGAAGTGTCACAGAGATATCATTGAGCGATACGCCAAGCTCTTCAGCACGACGTCTATCAATATTAACCCGTAATTGTGGCTGTGACGGCTGATATGAAATACGCACAGGAGCTACTTCTGGTACTGCTTTTTCAATTTCAGCAGAAAAATCTTGCGCGGCTTTAAATATCTCGAGGTAGTCTTGCCCTAATAAGGCAAGCTCAATACCACCGCCTTGACCACGTAGGTTCAAACTATTTGAGCCACCTGGGTAACCAGCCGCACCAGGAATATTCCCTAGAGGTTCACGTATTTTATTGATAATTTCTTGCTGACTAAAATGACGTTCATCCCAATGTTTAAGCGGCACAGTAATAAATACAATATTTGGATCCCATTGCCCAACCACAGTGTAAATAGACTCAATATCACCACTCTCAACATACGGCAGTAAGATATCTTCCATTTGCACCGCTTGCCTGTCCATAAAATTTAGGCCTACACCATCTGGACCACGGGCAAAAATACGAATTTTACCGCGATCTTCTGTTGGTAATAACTCGTTATCTAAATTGAAATACAGTGCACCAGAGCCTGCAGCGACCAACAAACACGCAAAAAAGGTAAGCCATGCATGTTCAAGTACACCATGTATTGTGCGCTTATAAACAGCGGCTAACACATGACCAACTTTTGCAAATGGATGAAAACCGCCCTGCTTTAATTTCAGTTTGGATGTCAGCGCAGGGACCAAAGACAGCGCTACAAAGCTTGATATGATAACAGCGCCAGCTAATACCCCACCAAACTCTCTAAATAGTCGCCCTGCTGTTGATGGTAAAAAAGCGATAGGCACAAATACCGCAGCCAATACAGCGGTTGTTGCCACAACAGCAAAGAATACTTCACGGGTACCAACCACTGCAGCTGCTCGACGACCAAGACCTAAGCCCCGCTGACGTTGTATGTTTTCACTTACCACAATGGCATCATCTACAATTAGGCCTGTAGCTAACACGAGTGCAAGCAAGGTAAGAATATTAATTGAGAAACCAAGCGCCCAAATAAGTGCTAAAGAGCCAATTAATGCAACAGGTATCGCAAATGCAGGAACCAGCGTTGCGCGCCATGAGCCAATAAACACCCACAGTGTGATCACCACTAACAGCACGGTTAGTAACAGTGAGTTAATAACTTCATCAACTGAGCTTCTGATAAACTGCGCATCGTCAGAGGTTAAAGTAAATTCCATTTCAGGAAAACGCACTCGCATACGTTCGATTAAAGTTAGCACTTCATCAGAAATTTCAATGGTATTAGATTGCGCCTGACGAATAATTTCCATGCCAATCACAGGTGTGCCATTCAGCCTTACGAATGAACGCGGATCGGCTGGGCCAAAGTAAACAGCCGCAACATCGCCAATACGGGTATCGTCTCGTACAATGATATCGGCTACTTGTTCAGCAGAAATTGACGTTGCATCAGCACGAACAATTACCTGTTGATCGCTTGATTTTAAACTACCTGCAGGCACATCAAAGGGAGCCTGACGAAGTACGTTGGCAATATCTGGTACGGTAAGGTTAAAGCTGCTTAGTTTTAGTGGGTCGATGCGCACTCTAAGCACCCGCTCACGGTCGCCATTTAAACGAACATCAGCAACGCCAGGAATGGTTAAAAACTGCGGAGCTAAGTCGACATCAACACGCTCTGTCAGTGCCTCAAGGGATAAGCTATCACTTGATACCGTTAACGATACAACCGCTTCGGCATCGTTATCGGCTTTAATAATTGATACCCGTTCAACTTCTTCGGGTAATTCTCGCTGCACACGGGCTACCGATTCACGCGTTTCGTTTGCAGCATCATCTAAATTTACACCGGGGCGAAACTCAACCACGATACGAGCATTGTTTTCTTCACTTTGCGCACGAATCGACTTTACACCACTTACCCTAGCAACCGCCCCTTCTAGCTTACTGGTTACTTCGGTATCTACGGTCTCCGGTGAACCACCAGGAAAAGACGCTGATACAGTAATACGAGGTCTATCAACATCAGGTAGCTCACGTACTTCAACCCCTGCTATTGCTGCAATACCGGCGATAATAA
Organism: Pseudoalteromonas shioyasakiensis; assembly: GCF_022398475.1. Taxonomy (GTDB): domain Bacteria; phylum Pseudomonadota; class Gammaproteobacteria; order Enterobacterales; family Alteromonadaceae; genus Pseudoalteromonas. The sequence goes on from NZ_JAKEVM010000026.1 coordinate 5,744, forward strand.
TGAGTAAGTTAAGTACCACAATTAAAACAGGGCGACGTATCGCCATTGATGGTAAGTCTTCCATCATAGGTTGCTGTTTCATCATTACTCCTTGGCTAGCTGCACTTCATTGATGAAATTAAGCTCTTGATTAGGTCTTAGGCGTTGAACTCCTTCTGTCACCAATAAGTCGCCTTCGTTTAAGCCACCAGAGACTAACAAGCGCCCTGCTAAACGCTGCTCAATTTTAACATCAACACGAGTTGCTTTTTTGTCGACACTCTTCCATACGTAAGGGCCTGCTGCCCCCCACATCATCGCAGCTTCAGGTACTACAGCAAGCTCTTCACCTAGAATATTTATGTGTACACGAAAGCTCATACCCGGCATAAATTGCTGGGCATTATTATCAAGTTTGGCTTTTGTTCTAAGAGTGCGGGTTTGCGCATTGATACGCGAATCAAGCTCTGCCACCTTAGCCGTGTAAGCTTTATCGCCTAACCAAGGCACCACTTCGACCGAGGATTTTTGCTTAAGCAATGAAATAGCGGCCTCTGGGGCATTAAAATTGATATAAAGCTCAGAAATATCATCGATGGTGGCAATGGCTGTTTGGGTTGTGATCCTGTCGCCTACTTCGACGTCAGTTAAACCCATAACACCACTAAAAGGAGCACGAACTTCGCGGTCTTCACGCTCTGTTTTCGCTTGCATTAACTGGACTTTTGCAAGCTCATAAAGCGTTTTCGCATCATCTAAATCACTTTGCGGCACCGCACCACGAGCGTGGCTTTCTTCAAGCCTTTTCATGGTGCGCTCAGCATCTTTTAAAGTAATTTCAGCTTCGATCAACGCTGCTTTTTGTCTACGAGAATCAAGCTCTAATAGTAAGTCACCTTTGGCAACGTTATCGCCTGGTTTAAAGTAAACAGCAGTGACTCTGTCCCCAACGGCTGGGTAAAGAGTGACTGAGTGAATTGCTTCAGCATTACCCACTGCTTTTATCTGTTGTTTAGACTTTTCAACAGACACTGATTCTACAACTACATTAGCCGCCTCAGCGACGGAAACACAACTAGTACAGGCAATTAAAGTCCATGTATGTAATTTGCCAATTGTCAAAATTTCACCTAAATAAGAATCGTTTTAATTGTTACGAAGTGTAACAGCTTTGTGATCAATAAAAAGCTGACTTCGTTTAATAAACAATTAGCCAAGGTGAAATAAACCCATACATCGCCTGTGTTTTCTAATTAGAAACGACAATGTGATGAATCGACCTCTTTTAAGTGTGCTTCGCTTGCTATGGTTACCTCTACACAATCAGATTGATCAATTATTTGTTCTTTTTGAATAGGCATAAAAAAACCCCAGACTATGCTGGGGTTTCTATCAATTCATAAAGCTAACAATTACTGTTGGCGCTGTGCTTCTTTTTGCGCTTTTTTAGCTTCTTTACGCTTACGAAGAACTTCTTGCGCTTCATTACCGATGTGACCTTCGCCACGCGCTTGTGCTAATTCGATTTGCTTTTGACGCTCAGCAAAACGTGCACGTTGCTCTTCTGTTAGGCTGTCGTGACAGTGATGACACGATACACCTTCCATGTATTCAGGCTTTTGCTTTTCTTCTTCAGTGATAGGCATACGACATGCGTGACATTGGTCGTAAGAGCCTTTTTGTAAGTCGTGATTTACCGCTACACGGTTATCAAAAACAAAACACTCACCTTCCCACATGGTTTCTTCTTTTGGTACTTCTTCTAAGTACTTAAGAATACCACCTTCAAGGTGGAATACTTCGTCAAAGCCTTGCTCTTTCATGTACGCAGTTGATTTTTCACAGCGAATACCACCGGTACAGAACATCGCCACTTTCTTGTGCTTTTCTGGGTCTAGGTTTTCTTTCGCCCACGCTGGGAATTCGCGGAATGTTTTAGTGTTTGGATCAACCGCATTTTGGAAAGTACCAATTTCGATTTCGTAATCGTTACGTGTATCGATAAGAATCACTTCTGGGTCTGAAATTAACGCATTCCAGTCAGCTGGTTTTACGTATGTACCCACAACTTCACGTGGGTCGATACCTTCAACACCCATAGTTACGATTTCTTTTTTCAGTTTTACCTTAGTACGGTAGAACGGGCATTCGTCATCGTATGACTCTTTAGTCACGATGTTGTCTAGGTTTGGTTGTGAATCTAACCATGCAAGTAGGTTATCGATACCTTCACGTTTAGCAGAAACAGTACCGTTGATACCTTCAGCCGCAAGTAACAAAGTACCGCGTACTTCATTGTCTTCCATTACTTTAAGTAGTGGTTGGCGAATCGCTTCAAAATCAGGAAGGGCTACAAATTTGTAAAGTGCGCAAACAACAAAGTGCTCGCTAGTTACATTGTCTTTATGAACAGCAGTCATGGTTTTACCTTTTGCTTTAAATGCCCATGTGGGGCGTTAACCGAATCGCAAATCCGGCGCATTGAGGGCGCGTATTTTACGCGAATTAGCGATAATTGCAAAAACTGATGCGAAATAGCTGTGTTTTTACTGTCTCCAAGTGAGGCAAGTGCGTTATAATGAACAGGATTTACAAATTTTGCTCATCGGAGATTACGCATTGCATTTTACTGAACTTGGGATTGATACACGCCTCGAAAAACAACTTGCGCATCAAGGCATCACCCAGCCCACTGACATTCAAGCTCACGCGGTACCAACAGCTATCGCAGGCCATGATATTTTTGCACAGTCAAAAACAGGATCGGGCAAAACGCTGGCGTTTTTATTACCTGCTGTACAGCGCGTAATGAAACAAAAAGCACTCAGTAAACGCGACCCTCGCGTTTTAATCGTTGCGCCTACCCGCGAATTAGCAACCCAAGTGTACAGCCAATTAAGGCTATTAATTGCTGGTACAAATATTAGTGCTGTAAAAGTACTGGGTGGTGAAAACTTTAATGACCAAATAAAGGCTCTTCGTAAAGATCCACATTTTGTGGTGGGCACACCGGGTCGTTTAGCTGACCACTTGAGTCAACGCTCATTACAGCTTTCAGGCTTAGAGCTGTTAATTTTTGATGAAGCTGACCGTATCTTAGATTTAGGTTTTACCGATCAAGTTAAAATGATTAACGAGCTTGCTGATCACCGTTTACGCCAAACGTTATTGTTTTCTGCAACTCTTGACCATGCACAAGTTGATGCCCTGTCACGTAACCTTTTACGTTCGCCAAAACAAATTCTGTTAAGTGCTTCTAACGAGCAACATAGTGACATTACCCAGCAACTTTATTTAGCTGATCACTTAGATCACAAAGAAGCTCTACTTGAGCACTTTGTAAAACAAGACAATGTTGGCCAGTGCATTATTTTCACCGCAACACGTGCCGACACTCAGCGTTTAAGCCAGCTATTAAATGATAAAGGCTTTAAAGCGCAAGCGCTTGCGGGTGACTTAACACAGGCCAAACGCCTAGAAATTATGGACGCCTTCAGCCGTGAAAACTTTAAAATCTTAATCACCACTGATGTTGCATCACGTGGTCTTGATTTATTAAGCGTAACCCACGTAATTAATTTCGATCTACCAAAACATGCTGAAGAGTATGTGCACCGTATTGGTCGTACTGGTCGCGCAGGCTTTAAAGGAACTGCTATTTCGTTAGTGGGCCCGAAAGATTGGCCAAGCTACAAAGCAATTAAAGCATTTTTAAATGATGAATTAAGCTTTTTCACCGTTGACGGCCTTGTTGGTAAATTTAAAGGTCTGCGTGAGAAAAAACCAAACACAGTTTGGAAAAAAGCAGAGAAAAAAGTGGCTGCTAAACCTGCAAAACCAAAACGCAAAGCAGCCCCTAAAAAGCCAAAAGCCCCTATTCAAGCACCAATTGATGTAGATGGTTTTGCTCCAATGCGCCGTAAGAAAAAGCCAGAACAGGAATAACAATGAGTATTTTAGGAACCACACAAACCCTTTTTGTTAACGAAATGTCTAACGAAGGTGCTTATTTAGATGGCCGTGATTTAGGCGAAGTATTCTTACCAAGCAAAGAAATTGATTACGAACTAGAAGCTGGCGACAGCGTGCAAGTATTCATTTACTTAGATCACGCAGGTCACCCAACTGGCACTACAAAAAAACCTTTAGCTGAAGTGGGCGAATTTGCCCTACTACGTGTTAAAGCAATCAATAGCACTGGTGCGTTTATGGATTGGGGCCTCGAAAAAGACGTACTAGCGCCATACAACGAACAAAAGCCAAAAATGAAAGACGGCTTTTCGTATCTTGTACGTTTATACCTCGATAACGCCAGCCAACGTATTTGTGCATCGAGCAACTTTAATAAGTTTTTATCGAAAGATGAACCAACTTACTCTGTAATGGAAGAAGTTGACTTAATCGTTGCCGGTAAAACAGACCTAGGCTACAAAGTACTTGTAAACGAAGCTCACATTGGCGTTGTTTATTACAACACGGTATTTAAAAAGCTGTTTGTTGGCCAACGCTTAAAAGGCTTTATTCAAAAAGTACGTGAAGACGGCAAAATCGACGTACTCCTTGAAAAGCCAGGTATGGGTAAAGTAAACGACTTAGGCGAAAAAATCTTAGCTAAATTAAAAGCCGAAGGCGGCGTACTTCACCTAGGTGATAAGTCAGACCCTGAAGCAATTAAAAAGACTTTCTCAACCAGTAAAGCAAACTACAAAAAAGCCATTGGCGGTTTGTTTAAGCAAGGTTTGATTGATATTGAAGCGACATCGATTAGATTGAAGTAAGTTGCGAGTTGCGAGTTGCGAGTTGCGAGTTGCGAGTTGCGAGTTGCGAGTTGCGAGTTGCGAGTTGCGAGTTGCGAGTTGCGAGGTAACAAATAGGCGCGGTAAATTTTCTAACACTATTTTGAGTATTTTCATTTAAAAGTAAAAGTCGGCATTACGACAGAAGCTACCTTTCTGGTTTAACTCATTTATGCCTCATTTCCACTTAGAGTTTTTGCGCCCCCATCATCTGTTCATGCGGTTTTGCCATATCTAGTCTAATCCTACAAACTTGGAAAAGTTACACTCATCAAGGCCACTTCGTTAACCAAAGCAATGATAGCTAAAAATAAAAAAGACTCAGCAAGCGAGCCGAGTCAGTTTTTTCGTTAGTCTGGATTTGTCGCGTTTTTGATATTAATCCAGTAGCTTCGGAATATCGCCGCTGAAGTCGATCCATGAGTTAGTACCCAGCGTTTCCGCCCCTTCAACACTCGGTTCTTCATAACGCATAACAAAGTTTTTAGGGCCGTGTGCATAGGCGACAACCAAGCCATAAGGTGTATCTAAGAACCCACCATGAGGTACAAGACCTGGGTAGCTGATTCGCCACGCATCACCATCTAATGAAACGTGACCCAGTGTCAGTTTACCAATCACATTGTCTGGTAATACAAAGAACCAAGTCCATGGGCCACCAGACACGATGGTCATGACTTCATCAATACCTACACCGTCGTCTGAGCTGTTAACGTGCAACTTACCGAATTTTTCTTGTAGAAAGTGCATGACTTCTGGAGTCATTGCTTTCATATCATAAACTTTAGGGTATGGAGCAACGCCAACTTCAGACGTTGATAGGAAACCACCTCTGTGTGCCTCTGGTACTCGGCCAGCTTTTTTAATTTGCTCCAATAAGTCTCCACGGTGCATAGAAAATAGCGAAATTAGCTTTTCACTTTCTTCCTTTGTAATGGCTCTTTTTTTGGATATTTCCAGGATAGGCTTGGCTTGTTCAGGCAGTGAAACGGTACTTACTCGTACACCAATAGTTTTGAGCACTTCGTTGACTCTCTCAACACCTTGAGTTGGCACTCTACCATCACTGTAAGATAGTTTCAGTTGACCCTCAGTTGACATTGTTTTTGCTACGCTTTGTCCGACGGGCATAGTGGCAATCACGCTCACTAATACTAAGTTGACCCATTTATTCATCATTCGCTCTCCTCTAGATTATAGGACGATGAGTTGTGTTTTCAGGCCTAAGTGTAGGAGTCGCGCCAAATAAGATAAACAGCATTCAGGTAAATAAATTGTTTACCAATAGTGAACTGACAATATGGAAACGTATTAGTAAGGAGTAAATTACTACAAACTATTTCTCTTTGGTTAACAGTTAAGTTACTAAATGGAGCTTTAATTACTCAATACGGCTGTTATGGTTAAGTCTTTGGTGCTTGAGCACTAGTAAAGTATTTATCCCCTTAAAATAGATGGCCTTGATGTGAAAAATATTAAATATCACCTTTTGTCCTTATCAGTGACAGCGCTGGTTGCAGGATCTTTTTTATATGTATGTTCATGGCTTTGCAGACATCCACGGCATTAAACACAGGCACACTGTATACATTAGTGCCATTTATTACTGCCATTGTTAGTGTTTTCCTCTTTAAGGAAAAATTATCTATTCAGATGCTTGGCGTTTATTTGGTAGGGGCTGTCGGGACATGTTGGGTGGTTGTGGAAGGAGATTTAGAGACATTATTGAGACTAAACCTCAACAAAGGGGATATTTTGTTTTGCTCGGGTGTATGTCTATGGTGTGCTTTTCTGTCTCGAGGAAAGTTTTTCATCGTGGAGAAGAAACCATCGTTACCGTGTTTTGTACTCTGATTGGCGGTACCTTCTGGATGTTGCTGGCGTTGTTTGTATTCCATCAACCACTAAACTGGTTTGCATTAAATGCCGAGCTTGCCTTGCACATGCTATACCTCGCTTTGTTTGCGACATTGCTCTCAACCTTTATCATCTACAAAACCACCGTTGTACTGGGGCCTGCAAAAGTGATGGCTTATATTTATCTAAGTCCTGTATTTGTTGCTTCTATCATGTTGTTATTTGAGGGAAAGAATATACCCACAACTGTATATCCAGGTATTGCACTATCCATTCTTTCTACTGTGGTATTGCAAGTGTCGAATAGTCAGGCCGAGCGAAATCAAGTCTGTTGAAAAATCTGGCCACCTTCTCACAAAGGTGGCGTTTTCATGCTCAGGTAATCAATTTGACAAGAGAAGATGAAGGCTAGTGCTGTTTGTTTTCGAAGTGTTTGACGACAAAATCAATAAAAGTCCTGACTTTTTGAGATTGCTCTTTATGGAAAGGATAAACAACATACAGTGAATGCCTATCAGCTTGCCACATCGATAAAACCTCAACTAATTCCCCAGATTCTAACTCGCCTTTAACGAATAAATCCGGCAGCAATAAAATACCATGGCCTGAGCACGCTGTTTGCTTGAGCGCTAATCCATTATTTACTACATAAGAACTTGATGGAAGCTCGATCTCTTTGACTTCATCCTCATTTCTGAATAGCCAACGTCTTGCTGACGAAGAAAAACTGTATATGAGGCACTTATGATGAGCGAGGTCTTCTGGCTTAAGAATCTCGCTGGATTTTGAAAGATACTCAGGAGAAGCACAAAGCACTCGTCTCATATCGATAAGCTTTCGGGATCTTAGACTAGAATTGCTTAATTCTCCCCCCCCTCGAATCGCTATATCAATGCCTGAGTCGATGAGATCGACATATTGGTCACTCATGAAAACTTCAATAGACAAATCAGGATATTGGTGCATGAATTCACAAACGATGGGGTTAATTTCTAAAATTCCTAACGACATAGGAACGCTTATTTTCAGTGATCCTTTTAACGTATGAGACGACTCGATGACTGACAAATCAGCATGTTTCAGATCATCTAATATGTTGCAAACCTGATTGTAGTAAAGTTGACCATTATCCGTTATGTGCATGTTACGCGTAGTTCGGTTTATCAGAGGGCTTTTAAGATAGTCTTCCAACTCATTGATATTCTTACTAACGGCTGCTTTTGACAGACTTAAATCTTCAGCTGCAGCTTTGAAGCTTCCGAGTTCCACAACCCTTCTGAAAACAGTTAGCGCCCTTATTTTATCCACTTCAACCTCATTTAAACTCTTATTGTTTACCAAAAGTAAACTATGTGGTTACTAACATATAGTTTATTTACCAATGCTAGTCAATTAGTATTTATTGTAATCACCAACACTGAGGTGTTGACCTTAAATACCTAATAGGACTAACTCATGAAAAAGATACTCGCGCTCTCGGGAAGTAATCACAGTCAGTCAATCCATAATACTCTGATTCGCTCCTTAGCTGAAAAAGCCACCCTAACTGAAGTGACCATCATCGAATTGAAAGATTTCGATTTGCCAATGTACGGTATTGATGCAGAGTCAAAAGGTATACCAGCCGACATCATCACATTGAGACAAATGATGAATGAACACGATGCGCTGATTATTGCTTCTCCTGAGCACAATGGCTCTATGCCTGCATTTTTAAAGAATGTCATTGACTGGCTTTCACGTGTTGCTGAACCAGGTAAATCCTTCTTTGGTGACGATAAGAAACCCGTTCTTTTAGTCAGTACTTCTCCTGGGCCGAATGGCGGCGCGACCAATCTCAGAACGATGGCGGAGCTAATGCCATGGTGGGGTGGCGACGTTAAAGGAATCTACAGTTTAGGGAGTTATCAGGAAAGAATTCACGATGGTGAGTTTGACGTAGCGACTAAAGTTGAACTGGAAGCGCTGATGTCTTCCTTTGAAAACGCACTATAGGAGCGTAGGTATGAATGTGGATACTGGTATAAACGAACAGGATCGTTTTGTGATTGGAGAAGCGCTTAAACGCCTTCTGGCAGACTCCTACACTTTGTATTTGCAAACGCATAATTTCCACTGGAACGTTATTGGCCCCCAATTTCGCGAACTACATCTTATGTTCGAAGAGCAATACAACGCATTGGCAATCGCCGTCGATGACATTGCTAAACGAATCCGAACACTAGGTGAAGTTGCGCTAGGGACTTACAAAGCTTTCGTCGACCTTAGCTCAGTTTCTGAAGTAGATGGCGTGCCCTCAGCAGAACAAATGGTGTCTATTCTTGTTCGTTCTCATGAGCAAGTGGTCAAGACTTGTCGAGACGTTCTGAAATTGGCTCAGGATGAGGATGATGAATCTTATGCTTAATTGGTCTCTGATCGAATGCGAGAGCATGAAAAAACAGCTTGGATGTTACGTTCAATACTGTGAGTCAAATTCGTCGCTATAACTTAACATTATAACGTTGAGCGAAAGCTCATGTTACATAGGTTTCCATAATTAAAGTATGTAGGTGCCCCCATGGCTGTTTTAGAAAAAGGTATTTGGTATCCAAATAAAGAAGTAAAAGATCTGTCTCATGAGGACAGCTTTGAACTGCCAAAAGTCGCTGAGCAAGGGCGTTATCACTTGTACATGTCGTTTGCTTGCCCTTTTGCCCATCGGCCTTACCTGGTGATCAATTACCTAGGATTGAATGACGCAATAACTGTTTCTTCTGTTGCAGCAAAGCGATATTCCGACGGATGGTTATTTGACGACGCTAACTCTGATCCTTTGTACGGCTCTCAAAACTTGGTAGAGCTTTACCAACGAGCAAATCCAAGTTACACGGGAAGAGTGACAGTACCGGTACTATGGGACAAACAAGATCATGCCATTGTAGATAATAATTCCTCCGCGATAGCGATGGAGCTTGCTACCAACTGGCTACCTTTAGCTAAGAACAAAGTTGAGTTGGTTCCAGATAGTCTGCGAGAAGAAATAGAAAAGCTCAACGAGTGGTTACACGTCAATGTGAATCGAAAAGTCTACCACGTTGGTTTTGCCACAGAGCAGGCAGAATATGATCTAGCCAGTGAGATCTTGTTTGATGCTATGGAGCAGCTGGACTGTAGGCTTGGTCAAACTCGTTACCTATATGGTTCGAATATCACACTATCTGATCTGTTTCTGTTACCGACACTTGTCAGGTTTGAAGCTGTTTATGAAGTTCACTTTAAGGCCAATAAAAAGCCACTAAAAGCCTTCGAGAACCTTTACCGGTATATGCTGGATTTAATCAGTCATGAGAGCATCAAAAAAACAATCGATATCGAGTATATGAAGCTGCATTACTACTTCTCGCACAAGCACATTAACCCACATGGAATTGTTCCAGCGGGGCCTGCCATTAGTTGGTAAGCCAGTAATATTTTCAATCTTGGAGAAAAGTAATGAGCAAAAAAATTAGAGTCGATTTTTTTCACGATGTCATTTGTGGGTGGTGTTATGTTTTGTCACCTCGACTACGCCAGCTTGCAAAAGAGTTTAATTTAAATATCCATCATCATGCATTTGCTTTGTCTGCTTCACGGGAAGAAATGCTTGGCAAGTTTGGTTCAATGAAACAAGCAAAGCAAATCATTTTGGGACACTGGGAGCAATGTGCACGTGCCGACGATAAAAAGCGCGTAAACGTCGAAGGGATGCATCAGCAGACGTTTGAATACCCATTTTCAACGCCAGGTTTGGTGGCATGTAAGGCGGCTGAACAACAGGGAGGCTCCAGTGCTTATTGGGACTATTTTGATGCTGTTACACATGCACATATGAGTGAAAACAGAAATATTGGTGATGTGGATGAGCTTACAGAAATTGCTGGTGAGGTTGGGCTGAATAAGGCTCGTTTTCTTGAGGACTTTGCTTCTCCGGAGCGACAAGCTGAGATACAGCGTGATAGAAAGTTGGCTCAAGAATATGGCATCACTTCTACGCCAACGTTGGTTATCAATAAAGGGTGGGTTGTACCGGGTGCTCTCGATATCAATGCATTACGTAAAACACTAAAAGAGGTCGCAACCAAAGTTTGACTTCCACTGAAAGCCTTTTCAACTTTTCACATTGCTTTTGCCAGCTGGATTGCTGGCTTTTTTATTTTTGCATGAGTCAAAGTTATCCATCTGATTGCTTTCACTCTAAACAGGTTCTGTCCAAAAACGAGTTTGATTAACTGATTCTCAAATGCAGATAACCTAAGGAAATTGCCCAAACAAAAAGAGCATTGTATATAGCGCGATATAAATCACGCTTACAATGCTCTTTAGAGACTATTTTAAAATAACGAGGTTATTTTAGTGAGTCGTTAATTTCTTTTAGTGTTGCAACTGGGTCTGCCGATTGGGTGATTGGGCGGCCTACAACTAAAAAATCGCTGCCATCTTCAACGGCTTGTTTTGGTGTCATGATGCGCTTTTGGTCGCCTGCATCGCTGCCTGCAGGGCGAATACCTGGAGTAACCAGTTTAAAGTCTGCGCCAAGTTCTGCTTTAAGCTTTTTCGCTTCTTGTGCTGAGCACACTACCCCATCAAGGCCTGATTCTTTGGCAAGGTTTGCTAGGTAAATTACTTGCTCTTCTGGTGTTTTATCTACACCTAAACGAGTAAGCTCTGCGGCATCCATACTGGTTAGTACGGTTACTGCAATTAGTAACGGAGCATCATCACCAAACTGCTCTAAAGCTTGTTTTGCTTTAGTCATCATTTCAACGCCGCCAGAGGCATGCACGTTAACCATCCACACACCCATTTTTGCAGCTGCGGTTACAGCTTTAGCCACTGTGTTTGGAATATCGTGAAATTTTAGGTCTAAGAATACATCAAAACCTAAGTCGATTAGTTCCTTAACAAAGCTAGGACCAAAATACGTGAACATTTCTTTGCCTACTTTAAGGCGACACGTATCAGGCGATAATTGCTTTACAAACGCAAGAGCTGTTTGTTGATCATCATAATCAAGGGCAATTAATACTTTTTTTGAATCTTCGACAGACATAACTTTCCTAAAAACTAATGGACTAATATGAATTAAAAACCGTCTATGCCACGGCTTGGAACAATTGTTTCCCAGTGCTTACAAGATGGACATACCCAATAAATGGTATGACTGGTAAAGCCACAGTGTTGACACTGAAAATCAGGTTTGGTTGCGATATAAGACGTAACTAGCTTATCAATTTGATCGAGTACATCTTTAATATCGTTGTTTTGTTTAGCTAGTAGCTGTAATAAAAAGCTAAAGCCACGAATAGTTGGGTGACGCTTTAAACTATCCGTTAAAAATTTAATTGCTTGCTCTATGTGACCTTGCTCAAGTAAAGCTTGGCAGTGTTTTATTTTTATTAATACGCCACCTTTATCGAGCAGTTCATTGAGTAATTCGTAAAACTGATGCGTTAAATTGAGCTTTTGATAACTGAGCGCTAATTCTTCAATAAATACCGGCGCAAAAAACGTGAATTGGCTAATCAGCTCGCGCCAGTAGTAAATTGCTTTTACATAATCTTCTTTGGTGAAAGCACTATGGCCAAGCTCATACAGTGGGCGAATGGCTTTGTGGTTTAAGCTAATGGCTTTACGCATAATTTGCGTATCGTTATCTTGTAAGGCTGCTTCACAGTAAAAATTGGCAATCGCTTTTACATGCTGAGGTTTAGTGAACAATTCACTGTGGGCCTCGTACATGTTAATGCCCTTTTCCCATTCACGGGTTTGTGAATAAAGATTAATAATTGGCTCTAAGGCTTCTTTATGGCCTGCCTTAACAAGCCATACTAAATGCTCTTCTGCACCATCTAACAAGCCTGCCATAATGTAATCTTCAGCAAGTTCTAAGCGGCTGGTTGCAGCTTGTTGGTCATCAAGACTTGGATGTTTTAATAGCAGCTCATGAATTTTAATAGCGCGATCAAGTTCGCCACGGCGGCGGAACATAGTTGCAAGCGTTGAATAATGTTCAACTGAATCAGCGGCAACTTCAAGTAGATTAATAAGGTGCTCTAAGCCTTGGTCTTCTTCTCTGTCTAAGAGAAATTTAAGGCCTTTAGAATATTCAGAGGTAATTTGGCGATTAAGCTGATGAGCTTGGTTTTTAGCGCTGTTTTTACCCATTATCCAACCGTAACCGGCTGCAACGGGTAAAAGTAAAAACAGAAGCTCAATCATGATTAGGTGTCTTTATTAGCAACAAGCTTTTTATTGTTTTTTTCAGGCGCTAATTTTTTCTTTAAGCGATAATTTTGCCACTTCAACTGAGAAAACAGTGTAAAGCTTATAAAACAACCAATTGCGACACCTAAAATAAAGCAGATACTTATTACAACAGCTAAGGGCAAAGTATTACTGGCGATTAAATAATTGATTTGCACCAATTGTGGATTCTGTGAACCAAGTACAAACGCAATAAATAAACACAGCGCAATTAATACAATTTTTAATACCCTAAACAAGTAACTACTCCTGTATAAAACTAGGCAATACTCGCATTTACGCGGTCACGTAATTCTTTACCTGGTTTAAAATGTGGTACGTGCTTACCGTCTAACTCAACTGTTTCGCCAGTCTTTGGATTACGACCTGTGCGAGGAGAACGATAATGCAATGAGAAACTTCCAAAGCCACGGATCTCGATGCGATCTGAGCTAGATAATGAGCCGGCCATTTGTTCAAGAATTTCTTTAACGGCATTTTCAACATCTTTCACAGGGATGTGTGCGTGTTGCTCGGCAAGTTGTTCTATCAATTCTGACTTAGTCATAGCGTTTCCTTAAAGAGTGGTAAAGGAAGGGCAAAACTGCCCTTCCAATTTTAAAAGACTAGATATTAGTCTTTTTGAGCATTTTTGAATGCTGCAGCCATAGCGTTTTCGAACGCTGGCTCTTCTTTCTTAAGCTTCTCTAGTACTTCTTTCTCTTCTGCTTCGAAAAGAGCTTTAACAGATAAGCTTAAAGTGCGGTTCTTACGATCAACACCAACGTATTTCGCTTCGATTTCGTCGCCTGCAGAAACTACAGTAGTAGCATCTTCAACACGCTCTTGAGCGATATCAGCTACACGGATGTAACCTTCAACGCCTTCGATTAGCTCAACAGTTGCGCCTTTCGCATCAACTTCAGTCACTTTACCTTTAACAATAGCACCTTTTTTGTTTGCGTCCAGGTAGTTATTGAATGGGTCAGCTTCGATTTGTTTAACGCCTAGAGAGATACGCTCACGCTCTGGGTCAACTTGTAATACGATAGCAGTGATTTCGTCGCCTTTCTTGAATTCACGTACAGCTTCTTCGCCTGGCGTGTTCCAAGAAATGTCTGAAAGGTGAACAAGACCGTCAATACCGCCTTCAAGACCGATGAAGATACCGAAGTCAGTGATTGATTTGATCTTACCAGTAACTTGGTCGCCTTTGTTTTGTAGACGAGCAAATTCTTGCCATGGGTTAGCAATACATTGCTTAAGACCAAGAGAAATACGACGACGCTCTTCGTCGATTTCAAGAACCATAACTTCAACAGTGTCACCTAGTGAAACAACTTTTGAAGGGTGGATGTTCTTGTTAGTCCAATCCATTTCAGAAACGTGTACTAGACCTTCTACGCCTTCTTCGATTTCAACGAAACAACCGTAGTCAGTAAGGTTAGTTACACGACCAGAAAGCTTAGAACCTTCTGGGTAACGACCAGCGATAGCTGCCCATGGATCTTCGCCAAGCTGTTTAAGGCCTAGAGATACACGAGTCTTTTCTTTGTCGAATTTAAGAACTTTAACTGCGATTTCGTCGCCAACATTAACGATTTCTGAAGGGTGCTTAACACGCTTCCACGCCATGTCTGTGATGTGTAGTAGACCGTCAACACCACCAAGGTCAACGAACGCACCGTAGTCTGTAAGGTTCTTAACGATACCTTTAACTTCTTGACCTTCAACAAGGTTAGCAAGAAGTTCTTCACGCTCTTGTGAGTTCTCTGATTCGATAACTGCACGGCGAGAAACAACAACGTTGTTACGTTTTTGGTCAAGCTTGATTACTTTGAACTCAAGCTCTTTACCTTCAAGGTGAGTTGTGTCACGTACTGGACGAACATCAACAAGTGAACCAGGTAGGAAGGCACGGATTGAATCAACTTCAACAGTGAAACCGCCTTTAACTTTACCGTTGATAACACCAGTAACAGTCTCTTGCTCTTCACATGCTTTTTCTAAGCGGATCCACGCTTCGTGACGCTTCGCTTTCTCACGAGAAAGGATAGTTTCACCGAAACCGTCTTCGATTGCGTCTAAAGCAACATCTACTTCGTCGCCAACAGCAACTTCTAGTTCACCAGCAGCATTTTTGAATTGCTCAGCAGGGATTGCACTTTCAGATTTAAGACCAGCATCAACAAGTACGATGTTGTTCTCGATTGAGATAACAGTACCTTTAACGATAGAGCCTTGCTCTGCTTCAAAACCCTTAAGGCTTTCTTCAAATAACTGCGCAAAATTTTCTGACATTATACGTCTCTAAATAATTAAATAACCAATTAGCAACCATGCTGCATGGGGTTGTTAAAATAGCACTAGCTTCCTGCCGGCACCTTAATAAATTACTTTTAAGCTTTTGGAAGCTTTCCTGCAAGTACTGCTTCGTCGAGTAAAGTTATTACTTTATCAAACACTTGCATTGCATTAAGCTCGCTAGTATCGAGCTCAATGGCGTCTTCTGCAGGAACAAGCGGCGCAACTTCACGCGTCATATCACGGTGATCGCGAGCTTTTATGTCCTCAAGTAGACCACTTAGTGTAACATCAAGACCGCGTTCGTTCAACTCAGCAAAACGACGACGAGCGCGCTCTTCAGCCGATGCGGTTAAATAAATCTTCAATGGTGCATCAGGGAACACAACTGTGCCCATGTCACGACCATCGGCAATTAAGCCGCTCTCAGTACGAAACGCACGTTGACGACGTAATAATGCTTCTCTCACCCGTGGTAATGCAGCAATCTTTGATGCCGCGGCACCCACTTCTTCGTTACGAATTGTGGTTGTGACGTCTTCGCCTTCCAATACAATTTTAGAAGTATGCGTTTGGCTATCGACCAAAAACTGTACATCTAAGTTTGCAGCTAGCGGTACTAGCGCATCTTCATTATCTAGTTCAATTTGATGATGAAGCGCTGCAAGTGACAGCACACGGTAAATCGCACCACTGTCTAATACATCCCAACCTAATTTCTCGGCTAACAAGCGACAAACAGTTCCTTTACCTGAACCACTTGGGCCATCGATGGTGATTACGGGCATTGATAACGCCTGCATTTATAACCTCCTGCAATGCACACCAAAATAAAACCGCGATATTATACGCCAGTTCTAGAAATAGATCCGCATTTAGAATGTAACTTTTTATATTTTCTTCTGTTTTATTGACTTGAGACAGACTCTAGTACTTTGAAAAACGTTGGAAAAGTTTTGTATGTACACTTAGGATCGTTAATGGTTATCGGCTTTCCGCCAACGGCAACCATTGCAAAACACATGGCAATACGGTGATCGTTATAGGTATCAATCGCTACATCGTTAAATGTTTCTGGTGGTGTAATTTCGATGAAATCTTCACCTTCAACCACTTCTGCACCAACTTTACGAAGCTCAGTCGCCATGGCATATAAGCGATCTGTTTCTTTTACACGCCAGTTATAGATATTACGAATAGCTGTTTTACCTTTAGCAAAAAGCGCAACAGTGGCGAGTGTCATTGCCGCATCAGGGATTGCATTGGCATCAATATCGACCGCGTTTAGCTCGCCTTTACGAACCACCAGCTTTTCATCGTACCAATCGATTTTGGCTCCTACTTGCTCCATAACTTTGGCAAAACCAATATCACCTTGAACAGATGCCGCACCTACACCGTTAATTTCAATTTCGCCACCTGCTATTGCAGCCGCCGCAACAAAATAAGAGGCGCTTGATGCATCACCTTCAACCATAATGCGCTCAAGTGCTTGATACTGCTGACAGCCTTTAACGTAAAATGTTTCGTAATTGTCATGACTTACAGTAACGCCAAAGCGCTTCATTACATCTAGGGTAATGTCAATGTAAGGCTTTGATACCAGTGTACCTTTAATGGTAATTTCTGTATCGCCATTAAATAATGGTGCTGCCATTAGTAACGCTGTTAAGAACTGGCTAGAAATGCTGCCATCAATTGCAACTTTGCCACCGTTGATTTTGCCGCCTTTAATGGCCAGTGGTGGATAATCTTTATGCTTAAGGTATTCAACATCACCACCCAGTGCTTGCAGTGCATCTACCAAATGGCCAATTGGGCGCTCTTCCATGCGAGGCTCACCCACCAGCTGGTACTCGCCTTCTACAGCTGCTAAAACGGCTGTAAGTGGACGATAAGCAGTACCGGCATTACCTAAAAATAAAGGCTCGCTTGGGGTTTTAAATTTACCTGCAACACCCTCTACGGTGGCCACTGTTTTATCTTCGTTAAGCGATACATTTACACCTAGAAGATTTAACGCACCTAGCATGTGACGAATATCATCACTATCTAGTAGGTTTTCAACAACGGTTGTGCCCTCTGCAAGAGCAGCAAGCAGTAAGATACGGTTTGATAAGCTTTTTGAGCCTGGTAGTGTCACACTACCATTTACCT
The DNA here is from genome assembly GCF_022398475.1 of Pseudoalteromonas shioyasakiensis. Lineage (GTDB taxonomy): Bacteria > Pseudomonadota > Gammaproteobacteria > Enterobacterales > Alteromonadaceae > Pseudoalteromonas. The sequence continues at coordinate 23,101 of NZ_JAKEVM010000026.1, forward strand.
TTGAAATCGGTTCAAGACGAAGCTGTTCCATAATTAGCTGTTCTCCTTGGCGAATTTTTCCATAAAATTAACCAAGGCTTGAACACCTTCAAGTGGCATCGCATTATAAATGCTTGCGCGCATACCACCGACAATACGGTGACCTTCAAGGGCTAATAAGCCTGCTTCTTTTGACTCACTAATGAATTTATCATTCAGTGATTCGTCGTTTAACCAAAACGGTACGTTCATACGCGAACGGCAATGCTTAGCAACTTTGTTGCTATAAAAATCTGAGCTATCAATGTAGCTGTAAAGAAGTTCTGCTTTTGCGATGTTTTGTTCTTCCATCGCTTTAACGCCGCCGTTTGCTTCAAGCCACTCAAATACTTCAGCAGCTAAATACCACGCAAATGTAGGTGGTGTGTTATACATGCTGCCTTGTTTTGCTTCTAATGCGTAATCAAGAATACCTGGCTTTGCAAGCCCTTCACGCTCTAATAGCGTTTTACGTACAATAACAATCGATAAACCAGATGGGCCAATATTCTTTTGTGCGCCAGCGTAAATAAGATCAAACTGATTTACGTCAAACTCACGCGATAAAATAGTTGATGACATATCAGCCACAATCGGTGCTGATGGGTGTGATGGTACGTCAAAAATTTCTATGCCATCTACGGTTTCATTCGGACAATAGTGAATGTATGATGCGTCAGCTGGTAATTCCCAGCTGCTTGCTGGTTTTATAGAGAACTGGCCATTTTGCTGCTCATCATCACGTACATTGATGCTTTCAACTGCAGTGAATTTTGCCGCTTCTGAAGTAGCCCCTTTAGACCATACACCGTTTTCACAGTACACAGCTGGCTTATCATCAAGGTGAAGATTCAGTGGTACAGCACTGAATTGACCACGGCCACCGCCGTGCATAAATAATACTTCAAACTCATCGCTAATATTCATTAAACGACGCAGGCTTGCTTCACATTTAGTGGTAAGCGCTAAAAAGTCGCTGCTGCGATGGCTAATTTCCATCACAGAGACACCTAAACCTTGCCAATCTATAAATTCTTTTTGTGCTTTTTGCATAACTGCCGGCGGTAGCATTGCCGGTCCTGCACAAAAATTATACTTAGTCATTACTTTGCCTCATTCCAGTAATTATAGTGCGGATAAAAAAAGCGGCCGAAGCCGCTTTTTAAATCAATGTTATTCTGAAGGTGGGTTATCACCCGTTTCTTCAGTATTGGTATCGACTACTTCAACGGCCTCGCCTTCGATGGCTTCAAGCTCATCAACTTCGATTTCTTCGATACGTTGTAAACCAACTACTTGCTCTTCGTCAATAGTTCGTATCAAAATAACGCCTTGAGTATTACGACCAACCGTAGAAACCTCGTTTACACGGGTACGTACTAAGGTACCGCGATTCGAGATAATCATGATTTCGTCGTTATCGTCAACTTGTACTGCACCAACCACAGCGCCATTACGCTCGCTTACTTTGATTGATACAACACCTTGTGTTGCACGGCTCTTCGATGGGTAATCTTCAAGTGCTGTACGCTTACCGTAACCGTTTTCTGTCACAGTTAGGATTGCACCATCTGACTTAGGTACGATTAACGACACAACGCGTTGGTCATCAGCCATCTTGATACCACGAACACCTGTTGCTGTACGACCCATTGGACGTACACCTTTGAAGCGGATTTCTGGGTTACCATTTTCGTCTAGAACTGGGTTACCGTTTTCATCAACAACTGCTGATTCTTCTGCTTCTTTAAAGCGAACAACTTTACCAGCATCAGTGAATAGCATGATTTCATTCGTGCCATCAGTGATATCAACACCAATTAGGCTATCGCCTTCATTTAGGTTAACAGCGATGATACCGCTCGCACGTTGACGGCTGTATGCTGTAAGTGGTGTTTTCTTAACTGTACCAAACGCAGTTGCCATGAAGATGTATTTATCTTCTTCGTACTCACGTACTGGTAAGATAGCAGTAATACGCTCATCAGCTTCAAGTGGTAATAAGTTAACAATTGGCTTACCACGCGCTGCACGGCTTGCTAATGGTAACTGATATACTTTCAACCAGTATAAACGACCTGCTGTTGAGAAGCACAGGATTGTATCGTGTGTGTTAGCAACTAATAGACGTTCGATGAAGTCTTCATCTTTCATCTTCGTTGCTGATTTACCTTTACCACCACGACGCTGTGCTTCGTAATCCGATAATGGTTGATACTTAACGTAACCTTCGTGAGAAAGCGTTACAACAACGTCTTCTTCATTGATTAGGTCTTCAAGGCTAATATCGTGAGCAGCTGCACTGATTTCAGTACGACGTTCGTCACCATATTGCTCTTTAATTTCTACTAGCTCATCGCGGATAACTTCCATTAGACGCTCTGGGCTTGAAAGAATGTGTAAAAGCTCAGCAATTAGATCAAGTAAGTTTTGGTACTCGTCTAAGATCTTCTCATGCTCAAGACCTGTTAGTTTGTGTAAACGTAGGTCTAGAATTGCCTGTGCTTGTTGCTCAGATAGATAGTACTGACCGTCACGGATACCTAGATCAGCCGCTAACCAATCAGGACGTGCTACGTTATCTTCACCCGCTTTTTCAAGCATCGCTTTAACAGTGCCTAGTTCCCAAGGACGTGCTGTTAGTGCAGCTTTTGCTTCTGCTGGTGTTGGTGACTTACGAATAAGTTCGATAATTGGGTCGATATTCGCAAGGGCAATCGCTAGGCCTTCAAGCGTGTGAGCACGGTCACGGGCTTTACGTAAATCGAATACAGTTCGACGTGTAACAACTTCACGACGGTGCACGATAAACGCTTCAAGCATTTCTTTTAGGTTGAAACACTTAGGTTGGTTGTTATCTAGTGCAACCATGTTCATACCAAACACAGTTTGTAACTGAGTTTGTGCATATAGGTTGTTTAAGATTACTTCACCAACATCACCACGTTTGATTTCGATAACGATACGCATACCGTCTTTATCTGATTCATCACGTAATGCACTAATACCTTCAATCTTCTTATCTTTAACAAGCTCTGCGATCTTTTCAATAAGGCGTGCTTTGTTAACTTGATAAGGGATTTCGTGAACGATGATTGTTTCACGACCGGTTTTTTCGTCAACTTCAATTTCAGCGCGAGCACGGATATATACTTTACCACGACCGGTTAAGTACGCTTGCTCAATGCCTTTTTTACCATTGATAATCGCCGCAGTCGGGAAATCTGGACCCGGGATATATTCAATTAGGTCAGCGATTGACATATCAGGGTTTTGAATAAGCGCTAAACAACCATTGATAACTTCTGTTAAGTTATGAGGTGGAATGTTAGTCGCCATACCAACCGCGATACCCGAAGAACCATTTACTAATAAGTTAGGTACTTTAGTAGGTAATACGTCAGGAATTTGCTCAGTACCGTCGTAGTTCGGTACGTAATCAACCGTTTCTTTTTCTAAATCAGCTAATAATTCATGTGACATTTTCGCCATACGGACTTCCGTATAACGCATTGCTGCCGCAGAGTCACCGTCAACAGAACCAAAGTTACCTTGGCCGTCAACAAGCATGTAGCGTAATGAGAAAGGCTGCGCCATACGAACGATGGTGTCATATACCGCGCTGTCGCCATGTGGGTGGTACTTACCGATTACATCACCAACAACACGTGCTGATTTCTTGTAAGGTTTATTCCAATCATTATTGAGTTCGTTCATTGCAAACAGAACGCGGCGGTGAACTGGCTTTAAGCCGTCACGTACGTCTGGCAATGCACGTCCTACGATTACACTCATCGCGTAATCAAGGTAGGAGTTTTTTAATTCATCTTCAATATTGACTGGCAGAATTTCATTGGCGAGATCAGTCATTTGATTTCACATTCCTTCAGTATTGACTCATTAAGGGGCAAACCGCCGTCTTAAGAGCTTTAGTTATTATTTCCAGACCATGCTATCACAATTTATTTAGATTTACAGGCGCTAAATCTTTGCGATTTATTAATTTCCCCCTATATAATGGCCTCAGATTAACGAGGAAGTTTTTTATGACCGAGCATCAAAATGTAGATAATGCAGAAATTGCAAAGTTTGAAGCCATCGCAGAACGTTGGTGGGACCGCGACGGAGAGTTCAAACCCCTTCATGAAATAAATCCTCTACGTTTGGATTTTGTCGCTGATAAAGTAGGCGGCTTATTTGATAAGGAAACCTTAGATGTTGGCTGTGGTGGCGGCATCTTAAGTGAAAGTATGGCGCGTATGGGCGCTAAAGTAACCGGCATCGATATGGGCCAAGAGCCACTTACCGTTGCTAAGTTACATAGTTTAGAAACAGGCGTACCTGTTGATTATATAAAAGTACCTGCAGAGCAATTTGCTGCTGAGCACCCTGCTCGCTTTGATGTTGTGACCTGTATGGAAATGCTTGAGCATGTTCCAGATCCTGCTTCTATTATTCGTGCTGTAGCAGAGCTTGCTAAACCGGGCGCCGATGTCTTCTTTTCAACATTAAATAAAACACCAAAAGCTTATTTGTTTGCTATTGTCGGTGCTGAAAAGCTTTTAAAGATGGTCCCTGAAGGTACTCATGACCATAAAAAGTTCATCAAACCTGCACAGCTTATTGCATGGGCAGAAGAAGCGGGATTAAAAGTACGCGCCAGTACCGGCCTTAACTATAACCCGTTTTCTAAGCAGTACAGCTTAAATGATGATGTAAGTGTTAATTACATCCTGCACTTTGAGAAACTAGCCTGATGAGTGGTGTACAAACACCCTCTATCGATTTTGATGCTTTTATCTTTGATTTAGATGGCACACTACTCGATACCGCAGATGACTTAGGTGGCGCATTGAACCGCGTGTTAGCAGATGCCAATGTGGCGCCTGTTGCTGAGCATGTTTATCGCCCTGCTGCGTCTAACGGTGCAAATGCATTATTAGAAGTAGGGTTTGGGGATAAATGGCCCGAACTTGAACAACTCGCCTTGCGCCAGCAGCTTCTTGACTACTACGCCGAAGATATTGCTGTGCACAGTAAATGTTTCAATGGCATCGAACAGCTTTTAATTGCACTTGAGCAAAACAATATTAAGTGGGGCATTATGACTAATAAGCCCGGCTTTTTAACTGAGCCCTTAGTGCAAGCTATTCCCTCTTTGCGTGATGCAAAAGCGGTTGTGAGTGGCGATACATTAGCTGTGTCAAAACCATCACCGGATCCACTATTGCACACTGCTGAGATCTTAGATGTTGATCCGAGCCGTTGTTTGTATATCGGTGATGCTGAACGTGATATTCAAGCTGCAAAAGCGGCCAATATGTACAGCGCAACAGCGTTATGGGGTTATATACCCAGTGTAGACGCTGCACTTGGCTGGCAAGCGGATTTCAATTGGCAAACGCCGATTGATGGTTTCAACCATATATAGTGTTATTTGATAACTGAAACACCATATATTGTGATTTGATTTACTTTTGAGCATTCATTGATGATAAAAAAATCAGTCAAAATTTATTTTTAAAAACGGTAAATTTTCTGGATCTTTTGTTGATTTCTACAAATTTCGTCGTCTATGAATGTTCAAAGGTTAATGGTCACTAACACAATGCGTTTATCCAATAGTTATCCACAAAATGGGGCAATTCTATCCCTTGCAAAACAGCGCAGACCACACTATCTTGTGATCTGCAATTTAAACAACACCAGATATTGTGGCTAAATGTTATTCAATTAGATCACCCTGGCGTTTAATAATAATAATTACATAAAGAATACCTTTGTCTTTACAACTATAATTTCCCAAGGAATACAGGCAAAACTATGAACCAACAGCTATCTGTAAGCAAACGTGACGGCCGTAAAGAGTCACTTGATCTAGATAAGATCCATCGCGTGATCGCTTGGGCCGCAGAAGGTCTAGAGAATGTGTCTGTCTCACAAGTTGAATTAAAATCACATATTCAATTTTATGACGGCATTCGTACCGATGACATTCATGAAACAATCATCAAAGCTGCAGCTGATCAGATCTCTAAAGATACGCCTGATTACCAATACCTAGCTGCTCGCTTAGCTGTATTCCATTTACGTAAAAAAGCGTACGGTCAATTTGAGCCACCACGCTTATACGATCACATCACGAAATTAGTTGAAGACAAGCGTTATGATCAACACCTACTTGTTGATTATACCGAGCAAGAAATTGACGAGTTAGATGCTTACATCGATCACAACCGTGACTTAAACTTCAGCTACGCTGCTGTAAAGCAACTTGAAGGTAAGTATTTAGTTCAAAACCGTGTTACTGGTGAAATCTACGAAAGTGCACAGTTTTTATATATCTTAGTGGCTGCAAGCTTATTCTCTGATTATCCAAAAGAGACACGCCTTGATTACATCAAGCGTTTTTATGATGCAGTATCTACATTCAAAATTTCATTACCTACCCCTATCATGGCAGGTGTACGTACCCCTACACGTCAGTTCAGCTCATGTGTACTTATTGAATGTGGTGATAGCCTAGATTCTATCAATGCAACATCGTCTGCGATTGTTAAATACGTTTCGCAACGTGCGGGTATTGGTATTAATGCCGGTCGCATCCGTGCGCTTGGTAGCCCTATTCGTAACGGCGAAGCGTACCACACAGGTTGTATTCCGTTTTATAAGCACTTCCAAACAGCGGTTAAGAGCTGTTCACAAGGTGGTGTTCGTGGCGGCGCAGCAACACTGTTCTACCCGCTTTGGCACTTAGAAGTTGAAAACCTACTTGTTCTTAAGAACAACCGTGGTGTTGATGATAACCGTGTACGTCACCTTGACTACGGTGTGCAGTTCAACAAATTAATGTATAGCCGTTTAATCAAAGACGAATACATCACATTATTTAGCCCTTCAGATGTACCAGGTCTATACGATGCGTTCTTTGAAGATCAAGCAAAGTTTGATGAGCTATACATCAAATACGAGCAAGACGAGTCAATTCGTAAAAAACGTATTAAGGCGATTGAGTTATTCTCAATGTTTGCACAAGAGCGTGCGAGCACAGGTCGTATCTACTTACAAAACGTTGACCACTGTAATACGCACAGCCCGTTCATCTCGACTGTGGCACCAATTCGTCAATCTAACTTATGTTTAGAAATTGCATTACCAACTAAGCCACTTAGCAATGTAATGGATGAAGAAGGTGAAATTGCACTTTGTACGCTGTCGGCGTTTAACTTAGGTGCAATTGAATCACTTGACGAATTAGAGGAACTTGCTGAACTTGCAGTACGTGCTCTTGATAACTTACTTGATTTCCAAGACTACCCTGTTCCTGCGGCGAAAAACGCAACTATGGGTCGTCGTACGCTAGGTATTGGTGTTATTAACTACGCGTATTACTTAGCGAAAAATGGTAAGCGTTACTCAGATGGCAGCGCAAATGCCCTAACTCACAAAACATTTGAAGCAATTCAATATTACCTAATGAAAGCATCAAATGAGTTAGCGAAAGAACGTGGTGCGTGTCCTAAATTTAACGAGACAACGTATTCTCAAGGCATTATGCCAACAGATACTTACAAGCGTGACCTAGATCAGTTCTGTGAAGAGCCGCTTCACTTAGATTGGGACTCATTACGCGAAAGCATTAAAGAGCACGGTATGCGTAACTCTACGCTATCTGCCCTAATGCCTTCAGAGACATCATCGCAAATCTCTAACGCAACAAATGGTATTGAACCACCACGTGGTCATATCAGCGTTAAAGCAAGTAAAGATGGTATCTTAAAGCAAGTAGTGCCAGATTATGAAAATCTGAAAGATAACTACGAGCTACTGTGGGATATTCCTTCAAACGATGGTTACCTACAACTTGTTGGTATTATGCAAAAATTCGTTGACCAAACGATCTCTGCAAACACTAACTATGATCCATCTAAGTACGAAGGCGGTAAAGTACCTATGAAGGTGCTATTAAAAGACCTACTGACTGCGTATAAACTTGGTGTTAAAACCCTGTACTATCACAACACACGTGATGGTGCATCAGACTCTCAAGATGAGTTAACACCAGAGGTAGAAGATGACGGTTGTGCAGGCGGCGCTTGTAAAATCTAATTAAATTAATAACATAACAAAAGCGGGCTCATTAGCCCGCTTTGTCCTGACTGTTTTTTGAGAAATCACTATGTCATATACAACTTTTAGCCGAAATCATAATAACCAATTACAAGAACCGATGTTTTTCGGCCAAACGGTAAACGTGTCACGTTACGACCAACAAAAGTACCCTATCTTCGAAAAGCTAATTGAAAAGCAACTTTCGTTCTTTTGGCGTCCTGAAGAAGTTGATGTAAGTAAAGACCGTCTTGACTTCCAAGCGTTACCAGAGCACGAAAAGCACATCTTTTTAAGCAACTTAAAATATCAAACGCTACTTGATAGTGTGCAAGGTCGTTCGCCTAACGTTGCGTTACTACCTATTGTGTCTATTCCTGAGCTAGAAACTTGGATTGAAACATGGGCGTTCAGTGAAACTATTCACAGCCGTTCATACACACACATTATCCGTAACGTTACGCAATCTCCTGAACTTATCTTTGACGATATCGTAAGCAACGAAAAAATCAGTGAGCGTGCTGATGCGGTAACTAAGTACTACGATGATTTAATCAGCATGATTTCTGTTTACAACCTATACGGTGAAGGTAAACATGTGATCAACGGTGAAGAAGTTAAAATCAGCTTATTTGACCTTAAAAAGCAACTTTACCTAGCAATGATGTCGGTTAACATCTTAGAAGCGATTCGTTTCTATGTAAGCTTTGCTTGTTCATTTGCTTTCGCTGAGCGTGAATTAATGGAAGGTAATGCAAAAATCATCAAGCTAATCGCCCGTGATGAAGCGTTACACTTATCTGGTACACAGCACATCTTGAACATTATGCAAGAAGGTAAAGACGACCCAGAAATGGCAATCGTTGCAGCACAATGTCGTGAAGAAGCAATTCAGATGTTTGTTGAAGCAGCAGAACAAGAAAAAGATTGGGCAGAATACCTGTTCAAAGATGGTTCTATGATTGGTCTTAACAAAGATATCTTATGCCAATACGTTGAATACATCACTAATGCACGTATGACTGCGGTAGGCCTACCTGCACAGTTCGAAAGTAAGAGTAACCCTATTCCTTGGATCAACTCTTGGTTAGTATCAGACAACGTTCAAGTTGCTCCACAAGAAGCTGAAATCAGCTCTTACCTTGTTGGTCAAATTGACTCTCAAGTTGATGCATCTGACTTTGGTGACTTCGACCTGTAATGAGCTCAAACAACACTGCAGAGGTTATCCTTGCAGGAACAGACAGCCAGAATCTTGAATTTGATTCTGGCTGTTCATCTCTCCTTGAATGCCTAGAACAAAACAAAATAGATGTACCCTACCAATGCCGTGAAGGTTATTGTGGCGCTTGCCGTGCAAAATTAGTCGAAGGTGATGTGAGCTACAATCAAGAGCCGCTTGCGTTCGTTCGAACAGGCGAAGTGTTGCTGTGTTGTAGTAAACCCAATGGAAAGATAAAAATTGAGCTTTAATGCCAAATAAGCTCACTGGTTTGGTAGAAATTTTCTTTATCTGACACACTCACCATTTGCTGATCAATCGTAACATCCCACTGTAAGTTTTTAGTTAGATGACTCGCTAATTGCTCAATGAAATTGTCATCAAACGCAATTAAATGACCATTATTGATAAGTTCTAACTGGTGTTCATTTTCTTTAAGCCAATCGTTATTTAAGGTTGTCACGACCCATAGCTCATCAACCCGCTTTGCAATTTTGTTGAGCTGTAAAATATCCGGTTGGTCAACAGCAAGCCATGTTTGATAATGGTCATCAAGCGCTTTTATTGATACATCTGGTTCAGCATGACTGAACCTTGCATTCAATATGGCTGTTTCGTTGTGTGAAAATAAGCAATAACTTAAAAGCTTGAGTACAAAGTGTTGATAGCTTTCACGACGGTCACAAGCAGTGGTAAACACCTCTTTGTGATTACGATGCTCTCTTAAATCAGCAATGGTAAAATTTGCTTTGAATACCCTATTTTTATCAGACATAAGATTTGGCCATCTCAGTGTAACAGTCTAAGTATAGTGTATGGTGTTAAAATCGCGACTTAAGGTAAAGTTATAGTATAACGTTATTGCAGTTAGAAAATTGCAGTGTTATATTATATCACCACACTCAACAACAAACTTAGAAGTAGTAATGATGAAACAAGTTTCAATTCTTTCTAGTGCTGTTGCCGCTGCGCTGTTTTCTCAATCAACAATGGCTGCTGTGATCACAGGTCAAGTATTAGATAAAAACCAACAACCTATCAGCAATGCTGAAATACATGTACACGGCAAATCACAAAGCGTTGTCACTGACAAACAAGGTCAGTTTAAAATTGACGTAGACAATAAAGGTCAGCTTCACATCAGTAAAAACAATTTCATCGATAAGCGTGTTGCTATTAATGGCGAAGACCAAAATGTTGTGGTTACGCTTACACCAACATCAGTTGAAACTGTTGTTGTTTATGCATCAGCACTTCATAAAAATAGTCTTGAAATGATTTCGCCTGTGAATGTTTTAGCCGGTGATGAGTTAAAAGACAAAGCAAAACCGACATTAGGGGAAACACTAAAAGGTTTACCGGGCGTTAATGCTAGCTACTTTGGCCCAGTTTCATCAAGCCCTATTATTCGTGGTTTAGATGGTCCGCGTGTGAAGATCACCCAAAATGGCCTTGATAGCAGTGATGCATCTCGTATCGGCCCTGACCATGCAACATCAAATGACAGCTTAGCAGCAGAGCAAATCGAAGTACTTCGCGGCCCTGCTACCCTACTTTATGGCTCTGGCGCTATCGGTGGTGTGGTGAACGTTGTTGATAACCGTATTCCTACCGATAACATCGAGTCTTTAACCGGTGCTGCACAATACACACACGATACAGTATCAAATACAAACACTTATGCTGCAAAACTTGAAACCGGTAATGATGGTTTCAACTTCCATTTCGATGGTACAAAGCGCAAAGGTCACGATTATGACACACCAAACTTTGAGCTTCCTGAGGAACAGGAGGAGCATGAAGGTGAAGAGCATGAAGAACACGAAACAGCTAACAGCGTAGAAAACACCTTTATCGATAGCCAAACAGTTAACTTTGGTACTAGTTACGTCGGCGATCACCTAACGCTAGGTGTGTCATTCGGTCGCATCGAAACAGATTATGGCATTCCTGCTCATGAGCATCATCATCATGAAGAAGAGGAAGATCATGATGAACATGAAGGTGAAGAAGAGCACGAGGAATCAGTATTTGCACAGCTAGAGCAAGACCGCTGGCAAGGTTACATGAGCTATGCACTTCATGATAACTGGGTTGAAAATATCTCACTACGCGTTGGCTACACAGACTACAAACACGCTGAAATTGAAGATGGTGCAGTGGGCACGGTGTTTACAAACAAAACAACCGAAGCACGTGCAACTGTTGAGCACAAGTTAGGCCTTTGGCACGGTATGGCTGGTTATCACTACACTGAGTCTGACTATGATGCAGATGGTGAAGAAGCCTTTACGCCAGCAAGTGTTACTAAAACAAACGCGTTATTCGTTCTTGAAGAACGCCAGTTTGGTGATGTGACCGTTGAGCTAGGTGCACGCCTTGAAGATTACCAAATCGACTCTGCTGTAAGCATGGCTGAGCATCATCACGATCATGAAGAGGAAGAAGAGCACCATGACGAAGAAGAAGCTGAAATCATTAACTACAGTGAAGATTTCACAAACTTAAGCTTATCTGCAGGTGCAATTTGGCAATATCAAGAAGGCCAAAGTGTTGCTTTAAGTGTATCTCGTTCAGAACGTGCGCCACTAAGTGCTGAATTACTATCAAACGGCATTCATATCGCAACAGGCACTTACGAGCTAGGTCTTGGTTATCATATTGAAGATGGCGAAATTCATTTTGAGCCAGAAGATATCGAGCAAGAAACAGCAACGAACTTTGATTTAAGTTTCCGCCGCTTTATTGGTGACTTTGGTTACACAGTTAACTTCTTCTATAACGACATTGAAAACTATTACTACCAGCAAAACACCGGTTTAGTTTTTGATGAAGAGCATGGCTTAGAATCAGCAGCTGATGCAGATGAAGATGCAATGGCGGTTTACCAATTTACAAGTAAAGATGCGAAATTATACGGTATTGAGTTTGACGTACATTATCAAGTGACGCCAAGTGCGCTAGTTAAAGTGTTTGGTGATTCAACAACGGCTAAGCTAAAAGATGATGAAGGTTACTTACCTCGTATCCCTGCTAATAAACTGGGTTCTGAATTACAGTACACAGTGTCTGATTGGAAGTTTAGCCTAACCGGTACTCATTATTTTGAGCAGTCTGACATTACTGCTTACGAGACAAAAACTGACGGTTATACCCTGTTTGATGCATCAGCTAACTACCAACTTGACTTAGGTCCTGTTGATACACAGCTTTACATCAATGTTGACAACTTAACCGATGAACTTGGTTTCGTACACAGCTCATTCATTAAAGAAAAAGCACCACTACCTGGTCGTAACTTCAGCTTGGGTATTCGCGGTTATTTCTAATCGCTTTTAATAGTTATAAAAAAACCCTTTCACTTTTAAAGTGAAAGGGTTTTTTATTAGCATAGAAACTAAGTAAAATTAGCTATTAGCCCTTTTGTTCAATCTTTGCCCATGAATCACGAAGACCCACAGTTTGATTGAATACTAAGGTTTCTGCTTTGCTATCACGACAGAAGTAACCTGTACGCTCAAACTGGAAGCCCTGCTCTGCTTGTGCATTTGCAAGTGATGGCTCAACTTTCGCATTTTCAAGAACCACAAGTGATTCAGGGTTTAGTGTTGCGTTAAAGTCTTCTGCTGCCGCTGGGTTTGGTACGTTAAATAAACGGTCGTATAAACGAACTTCAGCTGTGATAGATTCACTCGCTGATACCCAATGGATAACACCTTTAACTTTACGGCCATCACTTGGGTTTTTACCCAGAGTTTCAGGATCATAAGAGCAGAAGATAGTCGTAATTTCGCCGTTTTCGTCTTTTTCAACGCGCTCAGCTTTAATTACATAAGCACCACGTAAACGTACTTCTTTATCAAGAACTAAACGCTTAAACTTATTGTTTGCTTCTTCACGGAAGTCTTCACGCTCGATATAAAGTTCACGAGTGAAAGGTACGTCACGGCGACCCATCTCTTCTTTATTCGGGTGATTAGCTACAGATAACGTTTCTACTTTATCTGCGTCATAGTTTTCGATAACAATCTTCACAGGATCAAGAACAGCCATTGCACGAGGTGCATGCTCATTTAGGTCTTCACGGATACAGGCTTCTAGCATACCCATTTCAACCATGTTCTCTTGTTTAGTGATACCGATACGAGAACAGAACTCACGTACTGATGCAGGTGTATAACCACGACGACGTAAACCAGCAATCGTTGGCATACGTGGGTCGTCCCAGCCTTCAACATGACCATTTACCACTAAGTCGTTTAATTTACGCTTAGACATAATGGTGTACTCAAGATTTAATCGTGAGAACTCGATTTGTTGCGGATGACACTCAAGGCTGATGTTATCTAATACCCAATCGTATAAGCGACGGTTATCTTGGAACTCAAGCGTACATAATGAATGTGTAATACCTTCTAGCGCATCTGAAATACAGTGCGTGAAGTCGTACATTGGGTAAATGCACCACTTGTCACCAGTTTGGTGGTGATGAGCAAAACGTACACGGTAAATAATCGGATCACGCAGTACCATGAATGAGCTTGCCATATCAATTTTAGCACGCAGTACACACTCACCTTCTTTGAATTCGCCATTACGCATTTTTTCGAATAACGCTAGGTTTTCTTCAACTGGCGTATCACGGTATGGGCTGTTTTTACCTGGCTCTTTTAAAGTACCACGGTATTCACGGGCTTGATCTGGCGATAAGAAACACACATATGCTAGGCCTTTTTCGATAAGCTCAACAGCATAGCCATATAACGCATCGAAATAGTTAGATGAATATTTAATTTCACCATCCCACTGGAAACCTAACCATTGCACATCTTCTTTAATCGAGTTTACGTAGTTGATGTCTTCTTTTTCTGGATTCGTATCATCAAAACGTAAGTTACAAAGACCTTGATAATCTTGGGCGATACCAAAATTTAAACAAATAGACTTTGCATGACCAATGTGTAAAAAACCGTTTGGTTCTGGTGGAAAACGCGTGTGTGTAGTCGCATGCTTACCGCTTGCTAGATCTTCGTCGATACGCGTTCTAATAAAGTTACTTGGGCGATTCTCAATTTCCGCCATAGGAGCATAATCCTCTGAATATTGCATGGTGACAAAACTAATGCATTATTACAAAAACAAACCCTAACATACAGTGGTTGCATCATGTTTATTGAAGATATTACGTCGAATGTTGAATACATAGTTCACAGACTCGACAAAATCGGTAAAAAAATTGTTCTAACGCAATAAAATGATCATTGACTAGCGATATAGTGCCGTCAGTTTCACTACCAATAAGGAAAAAAGATGGCTTCGCTCAATCAACATCGAGTCTATATTCCAAGCTCAGCACGTGCAAACCAGTATGTGTTAGTTGAATTTAAACCTACTGATGAGTTTTTTGCCCAGTTCACCAATGTGAGCTGTGCTTATAAGCGTCTTGCAAGGGAGTTATTTGCACTATGTGATGAGTATGAATTACATAATGTACACCTAATCGCCAACGATAAACTGCCAGTGGTTCGTTACCATGATGAGGCATATAGCTTAGAAACCGCTAAGCAAATTTTGTTTTTCTATAACCCACAATACCATGAAGCACATAATGTATTTGCTGATGGTGAGCAAAAATGCAAAAAAATTCGTTTATTATTCTTAGCGACCGGTGAAGATATTCGCGCTCATGCGGCTAGTTTTCATCATAATGTGCAAAGAGTGATCAACTCACTACAAGAAAAACTACTAAGCGGCCAACCACCTCTTAAAATTCGTGACCACCAACATCTCACTTATGATTTATTTGCTAAAGCAAAAGGTCACAAAGAAAGCTATGGCTATAAATTACGTAGCTTATATCCACGTTACCAGTCTCGCCAATGTCATTTACCAAATGAACACAGTGAAATGACATACGCTGGGTTTTCGATTCCAGTAACTCGCGCCATTAAAACGCAATTTCAGCATATGTTGAATGAAGAGAATTATACGCAGTTTTATCAATATATCTTTGATGCGTTCAAACGAGCATGTGATAAACGCGGATTAACACTCGGCGCTTTCATCGCTAACGGTACTCGCCCTATTGTTCGTAATAGCAATATTGATAACGCACAAAGTAACAGCGAACTGCAAAAACTAACCTTTGATTGCAGCTCTGAGCAGGTGCAATTACAACAGTATTGGGATGCAGATCAACTTGTAGATTCACTACATTTTGTGATTGCCGCAGCCGATAAAGACAAGCATGACATTGGTTATGGTAAGTTTATGAATCAAGTGCAAAGTGCGATAAATGAAGTTACTGACGAGCTGGCATTTAATCCAACTCGCCAAGATTTACGCGTGCGTTTTTATCAGCACATTAACTATCAATATTAAGAGTATAACCAAGCCCCCTCAAGATGCTGAAACTAGCACCGTGAGGATGTTTGGGTATATAAGAGGTGACGCATGCGTCACCTCTTATTTCCTAGCTTAGTTAAATCTAGACGCAATACTTTAGAGCGGCGTTCATGGTTATAAAGCGCTTTTTTCTTCGCAGGTAGTTCATCAACTGTCACAATTTCAAAACTTTGCTCTAAAAACCAGTGAATGCTGCGTGTGGTGAGAGCAAATAAATGCGAATAACCCGCACGTTTAGCCTTATTAATAATAAACCTCAGTAGATAACTGCCGCGATCAGCATCTCGGTACTGAGGGTGAACAGCCAAACTTGCAAACTCCCCCACTTGTTCGTCGGCAAACGGATACAAAGCAGCACAGGCTATAATAAGACCATCACGCTCAATAACCGTAAATTGTTCAATTTCAATTTCTAGCTGTTCACGAGAGCGGCGCACCAAATAGCCTTGCTGTTCAAGGGGTCTAATAAGGTTAATGATTCCGGTAATATCAGCAATACTAGCACTTCGTAATTGCTCAGAGCTTTGCGGAGCGATTTGTGTACCAATACCATCTAAAGAGAACAGCTCTTGTAATAGTGCACCATCTTCTTTGTAACTAACAAGATGGCAACGATGTACGCCACCTCGACATGCATCAATTGCAGCTTGTAAGAATACGGTTGCGCTTACACATGAATCTGGTTGCTTACGATAGTTTACTAGTAGCTGCTCAGCTTCATTTGGCATTAGCTCTGCAATCGCCTCACCATTTTCATCCAAAATACCGGCTTCTTTACAAAAGCCAAGCATTTTATCGGCGCGTAATTTGAGAGCTACTTGCGTAGCGATTTCTTCAGCAGTTAAGTTAAAGCTTTCACCTGTGACAGACGCCGCTATTGGCCCAAGCAGAACAATTCCGTTGTTATCTAACTGGTGGCGAATACCCGCAACATCGATACGTCTCACTCTACCTGAATGATGATAGTCAACACCTTCATCAACACCTAAAGGCTGAGCAATAACAAAGTTGCCACTCACCACATTTAAAAATGAGCCAGACATAGGTGTACTACTTAAAGACGTAGATAAACGCGCGGTTATATCGAACTGCATTGCACCCGCAACCTTTTTAATCACATCAAATGTTGCGTTATCAGTTACCCGTATCTCATTATGAAACTGACTAGTTATGCCAACTTGTTCAAGCGCTGCGTTAAACTGTGGGCGAGCACCAAACACTAAAACAATCTTAATACCAAGACTAGTTAATAGCGCGACATCGTTGATGATGCTACGACAACCAGACTGATCGATCGCCTCTCCGCCAAGCATAACAACGAATGTTTTACCGCGGTGAGCATTAACGTATGGGGTTGACTGGCGAAATCCATCTACCAATTCTGTGGTACGCACGTAATATTTACCTTATTAAAGTCGAATGTTTTAATAAAAACAGATATACAAGCCACAAGTGTAGAG
>NZ_JAKEVM010000260.1 GCF_022398475.1 Pseudoalteromonas shioyasakiensis
AGGTGGAATAAAGATGATTAAGAAACTGATAGTTATATTTTTCTTTTTGTTTCTTCCCATAATCGGTATTTTGCTACATGTGTTTACGCAGTTTCTACATCTTTCTCAATGGGAGATTATAAACATCATCGTTTCTGTAATTTTTTCCGTGCTTTTTGTTATGAAGCAGTATTTGTTATCGAAAACGTTAGGAGCACTACTGGTTACTTCAATAGTCTCTAAAAATACATACTTACTACTGAATCTTCAGATGAAATTACAACAGCTATTATTCAAGTAGGGTTCGTTATAGTTTATCAAGCTGCACTGGGCTTACTCGCTTTGTACTTTCTTCATAAGAAAACTAATTTGTAAAAGTTGTCAGGTCTTGCTTTTTGCTTTCATAAGGCAAAAAACAAGACTTGACCCTCATAACAGTAATTTCAATAAAAAATGAGCTAGGAAAAAGCACCATATTGATGGTTCAACGATATTTACTAGAAAAGATGGAGAATTCAAAATAGAGTTTAACTGGAAAACATTAACATACGGAAAAAATTAGAGTTATGAATTTAAGCGATTCAGAACAACAAGTTCAAAATTTGTTTAACTTAAGTTCTAAGCAATTTGAAAAGGCAAAGAAAGATATTAAAGCTATCGGGGTTGAGTGTTTTGCATTAGAAGAAGATCAATTTTCAATATATGACGAAGTCCTATTCTATTCTGAAGTTATCGAAGGTGTAGCCTATAAATACTCTAAACAGACTATTTCCGGACGCTCTGAAAAGTTACTTAAACTACAAAAGTTAACACTATTTGAAAATACTGATTTTAAATCTTGGTTTTCAAAATATCATCTAAAGTACCATGAGTACGCCATGTATTTGCTGGTTTTAGAGAGCTTAAGAAAGCTAATAGTATCTGACCTTGAACTCGAAAGTGACTATAAATAATCTTGGTTCTTTTGCCGCATGAATATAAGCCTCTTAACAGAGGCTTAGTTTTGAGCGAGGGAGCCAAAAGGGTCACCCATTAGAAAACTCCGGCCAAGCAGGCAGCTGTGTTTTTTTGATCTTTAGTTCAAAATCAGATGAATTTGTATGCTTATGTGGGGAATGATCCAATTAATATGGTTGATCCTACAGGTGAATTTTTACAAACAATAGTCTGTGGTTTTGTAGGCGGTAATGTAGGCCTTACTTTTGATTATATCTCCAAAGGTGGAAGTATGTCCGGTCAAGAAATGTTGGTGTCATTTTTTGGTGGTGGAATGAAGGGGTCAGGTCTTGCTTTTTGCCCTTGGTAAGTCTGAAGTGGCAACTTATTAGTGAAAACGAATGGCTCTGGTTCAATAATAGCAACACATAAATATGGCCCATTTGGAGAGCCAATTAATTCCAGCTCATCGCGTTTCCGTTACACTGGGCAAATCTTAATCCCAGGTACTAAGCTTTATCACTACAAAGCACGGGTTTACCACCCTGAGTTAGGGCGTTTTATGCAGACTGATCCCATTGGATATAAAGATGGGATGAATATGTATGCGTATGTAGGTAATGATCCGGCTAATATGGTTGATCCTAACGGTCAAACTGGGCAGCGTATTTCGTTTTCCTATAAAGTAGGTCCGCTAACGCGAAAGGAGGCCGAGAGAATAAATACAAATGCTGGGCATGTTAACAATCTTACGGCTGCCGCAGCCGGAGCCATTGCAGCTCGCATTCATCCATACTTAGCGCCTATTGGAATGGCTGTCGACTCCTATCTTACTGAAGTTGAGTTTGCTCTTTCTGAGGGTGATACAATTGAAGTAATAACAGAACTCGAAATTACGTCAACTTTTGATAACGATTCTGGCTACAAAGAGGTGGGGAACTCATATAAAGTTATCAACTCAGGTGGTGAAACTATTTATCACTCTATTCACGGCGATATAAACAATCAGGAGAGAAATGAATCGCCCGACGAAACTACAGACCGAATGCCATTTAAGGATAAGGTCAGTTGTACTGGGACGAGGATAAAAAGAGAAAGTTGTTAAATTAAAAATGGTGCTTTAGAGGAATTAAGTTTATGATCCGAGAATACTTTAAAAAAATTTATAAAATATATCCTAGTAAAT
>NZ_JAKEVM010000261.1 GCF_022398475.1 Pseudoalteromonas shioyasakiensis
AGCTCATTCAGTATTGGTTAATAAAACCAACGAATTTAAATGTTTTGACCAATATTTAGCGAAAAAATAAGCATTGCCATTTTCAGCGCACACTTGTACACTGAAAATGTTTTATTCACTCATTTTTAGTAGATAAGTATGACAGAACAACTCCCTTATTCACGCCAAGAAGAACAACTTAACGTGCTTACTCACGGCATGGGAGTCCTGTTTGCGGTATATGTACTGTGGGACTTAGTTTCACAATCTAAAGCTGTGTCAGCTACGGTAAGTGCCATCGTGTATGGCTCAAGCCTACTGGTATTATTTTTAGCCTCGACCTTATATCACGCCAGTACCAGAGAGCGTATACGAGCCATTTATAAAAAATGTGACCACTGTGCGATTTACTTGCTTATTGCAGGTACCTACACGCCTTATTTGGTTATTTCGTTATCTGGGGCTTGGGCAATTGCTGCTTTGGTGTTTATTTGGACTTTAGCGCTTGGTGGTGTTGCATATAAATTACTGGTCAAAAACACGAATAAAAAGGTCTCACTCGCTACCTATTTATTAATGGGCTGGTTTGCATTAGCACTTGTTTATCCACTTTATTTGAACCTTGATTTAAGCGCTTTATGGTGGCTGCTAGCTGGCGGGATTGCCTACAGTTTAGGCACTGTGTTTTACAGCGCTAAAACCCGCCATTACAGCCATGCAATTTGGCATGTATTTGTGCTAGTTGGCTGTGTTTGTCACTACTTATCAATTAGTTTGTATGTTTATTAGTCCCATTGATGCAGGCGCATATTAATTTTAGCCTTATTAAAAGTAACACCTTCACTGAGTAGTTTTTGTCGTTGCTCAAGGTGTTTATTGCTGCCTTCTGGAAACGATATTTTACCTTGGCTATTAACCACCCGATGCCATGGAATGCTTGAGCCCTCGGGCATCACTTTTAATAACCGCCCCACTAACCTTGAGTTATTAGGATATCCCGCAAGCTTTGCTACTTGCCCATAACTGGCAACTTTCCCCTCAGGAATGGCACAAATAATGGTATAAATTAAATCTTCTTTAGTTGCCTGCTGCACGACTCGACTCCAAATACTGTTTACTGACCTCGCTAAAATCCTGCCAAATGGCTCTTGCAACAGGGCCATGATGAACCGAGTGCTGTCTAAATACACGAATTTCTGCACCAAACTGGTGTTCACGATCGATAATTTTAATTTGTTGTAATAAACCAGCGTCAATTTCCGCTTGGCAATGTTGCAAACTGATCATTGCCCAGCCCGCACCAGAGAGCAAAAACGACTTAACACTGGTTATATCGTCAATTTTCATTAACGCAGAGCCTAGCGTATAAGAAAGCCTATCACTGTCAAAACTCAAGTCACTTTCAAACATGGCTAAACACGGGTAATTTTGAATATCTGCAAAACTGATTTCACTGGGCACTACATCAGGCGCGCTAACTATACCTATATCAAATTTACCAATCGGTAAACTTTCGAGATCCCCTGTTGCATGAAACAAATCAAACCAAGGGCCAATTCCTAAATCAGCCTGATGACTATTAACCTGCTCTAGAGATACAAAGCGCTTACCTGAAGAAATACTAAACTCAGTACTAGCAAAACGTTTGAAGGTTTGGCTGATCACTTGGTTATAACTATTTTGATGGCAAAGTTGCTCGTAACAAATTTTATAATTGGCTTCATTACCTAGTGCCAGCTCTTTAGCAAGTGAGCTTAACTCACTGTTTGCATTAAGTAATTGCTTGGCCTCACGATAAAAAATACGGCCCTTCTCAGTTAAATGTAACCTGTATTGGCTTCGGTCTAGTAACTCAAACCCTAGCTCTGATTCTAGCTTCTTAATAGCTAACGTGAGCGCTGGTTGAGTCTTATGCAATTTAAGCGCGGCTTGGCTCAAACTAGAGCTTTGCACAATAGCATCTAGAATGATTAATTGATTTAAATTCATTAATGGCAAACTATATAAATA